>JAZGGN010000057.1:0-5508 GCA_036480475.1 Gammaproteobacteria bacterium | reverse complement strand
AAGCGGTGATCCATGGGATCGGCCAGGGATGTCTACAGGCGGGCGCAACTTTGATTGGTGGTGAAACGGCGGAAATGCCAGAGCTATATGCAAAGCAAGATTATGACTTGGCCGGCTTTTGTGTCGGTGCCGTAGATAAACGCGCCATCATAAAAGGAGACAAAGTCGCCCCGGGCCATATTTTAATCGGCCTAGCAAGTTCCGGGCCACATGCCAATGGTTACTCATTGATCCACAAAATTCTGCGGCAACATAATTGTGATTTAGATCACAAATTGGGCGACCAAACGCTGGCAGAAATTCTGCTAACCCCCGCGTTTATTTATGTCAAACCGATATTGCAGCTCATCGAACAGGTCAATGTACTCGCAATCGCACATATTACAGGGGGTGGGTTAATTGAAAATATTCCACGGGTGATCCCCAAAGAGACTAAAGCGGTTATCACCGCAAATTACTGGCAGATCCCTCCCATTTTTCAATGGTTACAACAAACCGGACGAGTGAGCTGGTCGGAAATGTATCGCACCTTTAATTGTGGTATTGGTATGGTCGTTTGCGTTGCCGAGCAAGATGCCGATCAAACTTTAGATTTATTAGAAAAAAATGATCAACAAGCCTGGCCGATCGGACGTATTGAGGCTAGACTAGGCGATGAAGCCCAAGTCGTTATTGCCTAGTTTAAGCAAGCCAGGAACCTTTCATGTCGCGTATCACAAACTGAGATTTCATGGCCACTCTTAAACTTACTATTGTTGTTTTAATCTCAGGACACGGATCTAATTTACAAGCGATTATAGATGAGATTGATAAAGACTTGCCAATCCAAATCAGCGCGGTCATCAGTGATCAAGCCAATGCTTATGGCTTAACACGCGCACGCCAAGCTGGAATTAAAACAACAGTGGTCCCCGCACAAGACTATCCCAACCGTCAAGCTTACGATCAAGCTTTGCTCACGACTATTAAACAATACCAGCCAGAATTAATCGTATTAAGCGGCTTTATGCGTATTCTTGGTGAAGTTATAATTTACCATTACACCGGAAAAATTATAAATATTCATCCGTCACTACTCCCTAAATTCAAAGGGCTACATACTTATGTTCAAGCCATTGCAGCTCAGGAAAAACACCATGGCAGTAGCGTACACTTTGTCACTGCCGAACTTGATAGCGGTCCCATTATCGCCCAATCCACACTCGATATTTTAGCCGATGATAGTGCAGAAACATTAAAACAACGCACACAATCATTAGAGCATCAACTCTATCCACAAGTCTTGCGTTGGTTTGCTGAAAACAGCTTACACTTAAGCGCAGAAGGCATCTACAAAGATAATCAATTACTCACTGGACCTATTTCCTTTACGCCAAAAGTTAATCTCTGACGCCGAGTTGTCATTATCAGCACCAAACTATTTATCACGGTACCAATAATCAAACCATTAATGTCCCAGGGATTATGCAACACATATTTCCACATGCTCATACTGAGCACCCCCGCAGCAACACTACTACAAAATACATATTTATTCGCGCGCAAACCAAATATTGCTGCAACGATCAAAGGCAATACAGCAGGCGCCCAAAAATCATAAGCCAGTAATAATAAATCTAATACACTTTCAACATTCAGCGCGAAAATAATTGCGGCAATACCGACAAACAAGGTGGTGAGCTTCGCCACTATCAATGCTTGTCGAGGTGATAACGGTCGTTGGCGCAAAGGCATAACAATATCATTGGTCAAAGCAACACCCGCGGAATTTAAAAATGAATCCGAAGAAGACATAACGACAGAAATAATGGCTGCAATCACAATGCCTTTTAAACCGATGGGCAACACATTTTGGACGGTATAGGGTAGGGCTAAATTTGCATTTAAACTAGGATCAAGATTAAATGCCACCAAACCGATAAACCCCGTCACTAACAGAAATGGAATAGAAAATAATCCGCTCCATAGCGTCCCTCTGGCTGCATGACGTGCATTTTTAGCGATCAGCAAACGCAGTACATAGGGGGGAACTAACGCTTCGCCGAGAAAGAAAGAAATAAACAAAGATACAAAGCTCAGCAAAGACATTGAACCCAATAAAGTAAAATGATCTGCCGGAACATTCTCTACAAAAGTCGACCAACTGCCAATACTTAATAAGCCAAACAGCAAAGTCAGTGGTAAACCCACCGCTAAAACCAAGAATTGAATAATATCAGTAAGTACCACCGCTCTTATCCCACCGAGCGTGACATAGGCAACAACAATCCCGCAACCGACAGTGACCCCCAAAAAGCGCGGCACATTCAGCAATACTTCAAAAATATAACCGATGGCACTGACTTGTGCACCGACCAGCCCCATACAAAACAAGACTGAAAATATTCCAACACCCACTTTCCCGGTCAAGCCATAACTGGGCAAAAGCATGTCACCTAAACTGAGTGCCTTCGAAAATTGCCCCATTCTGGGTGCAATAAATTTAGCAACCAGTATTTCTTTTAAACTAAATCCCCATAAAACTAAACTACTGGCAATCCCAAAAAGAAACGTTTTTTCAGCATTCCCCATGGTAAAGCCACCGCCGATAAAAGACGCGGCTAAACTTGCGAAAATGATAAAGGCTGAATAGGATCGGTCAGCAACCGCATAATCGCTAAAACTTCGCACATTGCGTCCAGCCCACACCCCAAGGGAAACAACGCCTATCAAATAGAGTAATACAATACTTGTGTCGATATCAATAATCATTATTTTGCTTGTTCTAACATATATACCCGTGATCTTTCAAACAAGGCATTTTGACACCCCAGATTGAGGGCATCTTTGAAAGATCACGGGTATACATCTAAAGAAAGCGGCTAAACCTAAAAAAGTTTGAGTACAAAATATTTCTCTAGCAAGTATTCTTGCATATTGCATACCATGCAACCACCCTCATAAAGTTAAGCTGATCTCTAAATTTATAATATATAACATACTGGTAATGGCCTATGTTTTATAATATAGTACACTGATTGATATAAGAATCACGTTTGGGGTAAACCATGGCAATGATTAAGTCAGAACTCATTTCAGTCATATCAACGAAGTTGCCCCGTATACCTGAAAAAACCATTACAGAAGGCGTCAGTGAGATATTAGATCACTTAAGCAGCGTCTTAGTCAACGGTGAACGCATTGAAATTCGTGATTTTGGTAGCTTTTCACTGCACTACCGTCCACCACGCAACGCCCACAATCCTAAAACAGGCGACCGCGTCGTCACAAAGGCTAAATATAGCCCACATTTCAAACCTGGCAAAGAATTACGCGAAAGAGTGAATGGATCGCGTGAACATACGTCGATCCACGAAGATCAATCTGAAGAATAGAGCTGAAAGTAATAGCTCAGCCCCCATTCGAGATTGCTAAAAACGTTTAGATTTGGGGCAAGGTTGGACAAAAAATACGTGAAAAGGGGCGCAGTGTATAGGAATACATGAGCACTTTGAACGGATTTTTTGTTCAAAATTGTCCAAACATAGACGTTTCTTACGACAGGGTGAGCGGTTACCCCTAGTCTGTCATGCGCGGTAAAGTGACCCCTGTCTGCCCCTGGTATTTACCCTTTCTATCTTTATAAGATTGCACACACACTTCATCGGCTTGCAAAAATAGCATTTGCGCCACCCCTTCATTGGCATAAATTTTAGCTGGCAATGGGGTCGTATTAGAAAATTCCAAGGTCACATGCCCTTCCCACTCCGGCTCTAAAGGCGTGACATTAACGATAATACCACAACGCGCATACGTCGACTTACCCAAGCAAATGGTTAATATATCGCGCGGGATACGAAAATATTCAACGGTGCGTGCCAAGGCAAAAGAATTCGGCGGGATAATGCAAACCTCGGCTTCAACATTAACAAAGCTATTGGCATCAAATTTCTTAGGATCCACAATGGCGGAGTTAATATTGGTAAATATTTTAAATTCACTAGCACAGCGCACATCATAGCCATAGCTGGAAGTCCCATAAGAAACAACACGCCCTTGTGCATTAGTGGAAACTTGTTCAGCACAAAATGGCGAGATCATGTCGTAACCTTCTGCCATATGTTGGATCCAACGATCAGATTTAATAGTCATAATTTATTTCGTGCCTGTTCCTTATTTATTTTCTACCACAATATTCGGAAATTTCGCCGCATAATCTTGTGCCTGCAATGATAGCTTGGCTGCAACTTTACAAGCGATTTTAGCAAAACTTTGTGACATATCACAGTCCGGTTGCGCCATGACAATTGGTTGTCCATCATCCGCTTGCACACGGACTTCTTCAGCTAAGGGGATATTCCCCAACAGATCTATACCATATTGATCGGCCATACGCTTGCCGCCGCCATGTGCAAAAATATGGGCCTCATGCCCACAAGCCGGACAAGCATAGTGGCTCATGTTTTCAACCACGCCTAAAACCGAAATATGCACTTTTTCAAACATACGCAAGGCTTTACGAGCATCCAGTAACGCCAATTCCTGCGGTGTTGTCACAATGACCGCACCACTCACCGGTATTTTTTGTGCTAGGGTTAATTGGATATCACCGGTACCTGGCGGCAAATCAACAATTAAATAATCAACCGCTTGCCATAGGGTTTCATAGAGTAACTGCTGCAAGGCATTACTCACCATCGGCCCACGCCATACCATTGGGGTATCCTTGCTGCCAATCAAATAGGCGATCGACATCGTTTGCAAACCATGACTCATTACTGGCAATAATTGCTTGCCATTTCTCATGTCGGGCGACGCCGTTACCCCCAGCATATGCGCTTGACTGGGACCATAAATGTCCGCATCAAGCAGCCCCACGGTGGCGCCTTGCGCTTGCAAGGCCAAGGCCAAATTAACCGCCACCGTTGATTTACCCACACCGCCTTTACCTGAGGCAATGGCAATAATATTTTTAATTTCGAGCAGGCGTTTTGCGCCTTGCTGCACGGTATGCGCAACAATATGGCTATCGATATCAATATGGATCGCTTGCAACCCTGCAATAGGTGTCAATTGCTGCTGCAAACCTGCCTGCAATTGTTCAGCGATTGCCTTATGTGGAAAGCCCAGATCGATCTGAATGTGCGCCTGCTGATCTTCTGTCACTGTAATGGCTTTCACTGCACCGGCAGAGATCAGATCCGTCTCTAAATACGGCGCAGGATAGGCCGCGATCGCGGCATTAATTTGTTGTTTTAGAACATCACTCACTTACAAACCCCAAAATATTCAGTCCTTGTACATATACCCGTTATCCTTCAAAATAGGACTTTTAGCATCCCATCTTAGGCGCATCTTTGAACCAAAACACGAAAAATCCCTTGTCAGTTAGCACACTAAAATCCGCGTGATTTTTCGTGTTTTGGTCCAAATCTACACCCAATCTGGGCGCCCAAAGCTAAACTTTAGAGCCATTGGCAAACCTTAATTAAGTGCCCTCTTTGAAGGATAACGGGTATAAAAAGGGGT
>JAZGGN010000056.1:0-2796 GCA_036480475.1 Gammaproteobacteria bacterium | reverse complement strand
AAAATCCTCGCATTACCTCGGGTAGTTCTGCGGTTTTTCTCAATCGGAACGATTCAATCTGGCATAAATCTGAGCGCTAAACACGGAAGTTATTTCGTGCCCGTTCCTAATCAGCTAGGGTAAAGCTTTCCCCGCAGCCACAGCTTCCAGTCGCCGCAGGATTGTGAAATACTAGCTTTTTGTTTAAACCCTGCTGAGTATAATCGACGGTAACTTGATTGACTATCTTGAGGGTACTGTATTTATTGTCAAACTCTCGATCTGCAATAAAAATGCATAAATCTGAGCTTTCTGAGCTAAAGTCAGCATCATTATCCTGAGCTTGTTCGACATATTCAATGACATAGGCTAAGCCAGAGCAACCTTTCTTTTCAATATCCAAACGAACCCCGATGCAGCATGCTTGTTCAGCAACTTTGGTTTGCAAAAATTTTAACGCTGCTGGGGTAAAATGAACTTGGTGACTCTGACTATCACTATAGGTCACATTGGTATCGCCAGCGCGATGTATTTGTACCGTTGTATCACTCATCAATCATTACCATAAGTAGTTAATAAGTGAGTATATCACCCTAAATTTTGTAGTTAAAGGTAGTGCGAGGGTATTGAGTATGTGTTAAATTAAAGTTTAGGCAACAGCTTTGTAAGGATGCAATATGGCGAAAAAAAGAATTGTTATTCTGTTTGCTATGCAAAAGGAAGCGGATCCTTTTATAGAATTACTTAATTTAGAATTTAAGGGAACATTTGATGAATCATTGCCTATGTTGCGCTATGAAGGCGCCTATGAGCGACTAGAATTAACGGTCGTCACCAGTGGTAAAGATCCAAATCATGGGGTTGATAATGTGGGGACTCAGCCCGCTGCGGTGAGCACGTTAATGGCAATCCAAAGCTATCAGCTTGATCTCGTTATTAATGCGGGTGTTGCCGCTGGTTTTGCTAATAAAGGCAGTAAAATTGGAGATATATACTTTATCACTGAATTTAAGTACCACGATAGACGGATCCCCTCAGCCCCTTGGAATGCTTATGGGATTGGCTCATACCCTGCTGTTGAAGGCAGTCAACTGGCATCCGCTTTAGATTTAAAATTGAGTCCCGTATCAACCGGGGACTCATTTGATATGACATCGATGGATGAAGAAATGATCATGGCGAATCAAGCCGCGGTTAAAGAAATGGAGGCCGCAAGTATCGCTTGGGTGGCGAGTTTGTATGGTAAGCCGGTGATGGCACTGAAGGTGATTACGGACCTTGTTGGGGTGAAGGGGACAAATGAAAGTCAGTATAATGAGACTTTCGACCGTGCTGTCGAAAGTTTGAAAAATAAGCTGGTAGAGATGCTGGACTATATACAGCTTGCTCGTATCTCTATTACCTAAGGCGGTGTGCCGCGCAAGCGTTGTACTTGTTGGCAAATCGTAAGCGCGGCAAAGTCAATTTCTTCTTCCGTGGTGAAGCGACCTATCGATAATCGAATTGTACTGTAGGCGAGTTTGTTGGGGACGCCTAAGGCATGTAACACATGTGAAGGCTCGGAGCTTGCGGCATGACATGCGGATGCGGTAGAGATGGAAAGATCGTGTAAGGCCGATAACAGCGCATTACCCTCGACCCCCTCGATACTGAGATTCAAGTTGCCAGGAATACGCTGCTTTAAATCACCATTCATAATGATACCAGGCAATTTGGCAATGCGGGTGAGCAAACGCTCGCGTAGTGTACGAATATGATCGTCGTCTGTTTTAAATCGTTGTTTTGCTTGTTGACAAGCTTCTCCCATCCCCACAATTTGGTGGGTCGCAAGGGTGCCTGATCTTAATCCCTGTTCATGGTTGCCACCGTAGATTAAAGGTTGTAAGCGTCGTCGCGGCTTTTGTCGTACGTAGAGTGCCCCGATCCCTTTCGGGCCATAAATTTTATGGGCTGAAAATGACATTAAATCGACATTTAAGTTCTGTAAATCGAACTCTACTTTGCCCAAACTTTGCGCGCCATCGACATGAAATAAAATGCCATGCGTCTGTGCCAATTGGCCAATTGCGGCAATATCCTGGATCACGCCGACTTCATTATTGACATGCATGATAGACATCAAAATCGTATCTGGGCGTATCGCTTCTGCCAGTACGTTTAGATCCATGAGTCCGTTCGTTTGTGGTGTTAAATAGCTGATCTCAAAACCTTCGAGTTCAAGTTGTGCACAACAATCCAGAACGGATCTGTGTTCTGTTTTTTGGGTGATGAGATGTTTGCCTTGATGTTGATAAAAACGTGCTGCCCCCATCAGTGCTAAATTATTTGATTCAGTGGCACCCGAAGTCCAAATGATGGCTTTAGGATCGGTGTTTATTAAATTAGCCACTTGTTGGCGGGCGTTAGATATCGCAGCCAGGGCTTGTTGACCATGTGTGTGTGTCGAAGCTGGGTTACCAAAAATGCCGTCCATCGTTAAATATTCAGCCATTTTGACAGCAACTTTTGGGTCCACTGGTGTGGTTGCCATGTAATCTAAATAAATAGGTGTCATCTTAAGCTGTGTATGGTTATAGAAGGACGTGTATTATACAATAGTTAATCTAAAAGTGGAGACAAGCTCATGGAAGATTTTCTATTACTCGACACGCAACTGACAGCCGAGGAAAAATTGCTGCGTGATACCGTTGCCCGATTCGTCAGTGATGAGGTGACGCCCAAAATGGCAGAAGCTTATGAAAAAGCGCAATTCCCCAATGAATTGATTCAACGAGTGGCTGATCTGGGTTTGTTAGGCATGAGCTTAGCCCCAGAATA
>JAZGGN010000055.1:0-19026 GCA_036480475.1 Gammaproteobacteria bacterium | reverse complement strand
GATTTATGCGGTTGAATCACTCATCCAGGAAACAATGAAGCAAGGCGTGAGCGTCTTGTGGGTCTCGCACACTCAAGCACAAGCAAAGCGTCTGGCGCGTCGCTGCCTGCACTTTGAACAGGGCTCTGCCAAGGAAATCGCATTGTGATTCCGACAGATTTCATTCACTTAACGTTTTCTGACCTTTTGATCGCGGGCACGCTGATGATTTTAAATGGCGTTTTGTCCATTGCTTTGCGCCTGCGCCTCGAACGAGAAATGTTGATCGCCACCTTACGTATGATTGTGCAACTATATTTAGTTGGCCTGGTATTAATTGCTCTGTTTCATATGGGTTCCTTACTGTGGACCAGTCTGGCCGCACTGGCGATGATTTTATTTGCAGGCCATGAAATTATGGCACGGCAAGATCGACGACTTAAAGGTTTCTGGTCTTACGGTTTAGGAACCGGCTGTATGTTATTCTCTGCCTCGCTGGTGACTATTTTTGCTTTGTCGACGCAGTTGCGTCCTGATCCCTGGTTTGATCCACAATACAGCATCCCCATACTTGGCATGATCCTTGGTAATACCATGACGGGTATTAGCCTTGGTTTAGATCATTTAACAACAAGCTTAGTGCGTGAACGTGGATCCGTCGAAGCCCAATTGGCTTTAGGCCATACGCGCCAGGAAGCATTGCGACCCATCGTACATACCGCTTTGCGTAGCGCCATGATGCCCATCCTCAACATAATGGCCACAGCAGGTTTAGTCGCACTGCCAGGAATGATGACAGGGCAAATTGTTGCTGGCATTGCCCCAATGGAGGCCGTAAAATATCAAGTATTGATTATGTTTTTAATTGCGGGTGGCACCGCGGTTGGCTCCGTCATGGCTGTGTTTGGGGGCGTTTACCGCTTAACTGACTCGCGTCACCGCCTGCGTCTAGATCGATTGCATTTGCCTAAGCGTAAACGTAAGCGCATGAAGAAGTAAACCATGTTACGCTGCCAAGGCGATAGGCACGCTCGTGATAAGAATTAATCGTAGATTGAGGTAGTTCACTATGCAAACAAAGCATATCAAACACAAAGCAATGGAATTATGGCAAGGGATCTCTTATTTCATTGCACGCTTCATACTACGACGCTCATTTCTTACAGCATACAGTGGGTATGCTACACTTAAATTTAGATTCAAAACAGAAGATGCCCTTGGCCGCAGCATTTATAAAAGAGGACATTTTGAAAAACAAGATACGGACTTTTTACTGAATCAACTCGAATTCAATGCTGGTGATATTATCTTTGATGTCGGCGCAAACATTGGCTGGTATTCATTGATCTTCGATAAAATGATCGACCAAGCTATAAAAATATATGCCTTTGAACCTGATCCTTTAAACTTCCAATTACTTAATGAAAACATCCGCGCCAATCGAGCAGAAAAAATAAGCGCGATCCCCAAAGCAGTAGCAGAAACAGAAACAGACAAATTACTTTATCGTTATTCAAACAATAATCTTGGCCGCCATTCACTGTTGCCAATTAATAACGACGAAGGGATCCGCATTGCAAGCACCCGCCTAGATCACTTTATCTCACAGCAAAATATTGATATGGCCCGCATTAAATTCATGAAAATTGATATCGAGGGTTATGAATACAAAGCGCTGCTTGGTGCACAAACCTTATTACAAAAACTCCCGTGTATATTTAGCGAATATGCGCCACCCTATATGCAAAAGGGCGGCTTAAAACCAACAGACTTCATTCATCTGTTGCTGGATTATCACTATCAACCCTACTTAGTAACCCAAGGACAATTAAAACCCGTCAACATCGATACGTTATTAAAAAATACAGAGATTATTAATTTATTTTGGCAAAAGAAGGCAGCCTGAGTAAAAGCTCGTTTAACCTAGCAAAAGCAATTATAACGGTCACAGTAGAGATTAGCTGTTTTTTTAGGCTCATTAATTTAGGAAAATGCTATAACTCTTACTCGTTGTAAAAAGATCCCAAAATCGGACATTCATCTAAATCTACTTTACCATCACAAGAGTCGGCAAGCTTTTGCAAGTCCCTTTCGAGCGCCTGTAGGAGCGCTATTTTTTCTTTAACCATTTGTGCTTTGGCAAGCACTCGGTTTTTAACATCGCGACTGGTCGCGTGACTGTCTTTTTTTAATGCCAGCAATTCAGAAATTTCACTCAAGCTAAAACCGGCCGCTTTCGCATTGCTAATAAAATGTAAGGGGGTTAACACTGCCTCTGAATATAGACGATAACCCGCATCGCTGCGCTGGGCCTCCGGGATCAATCCACAGCGCTCGTAGTAACGAATAGTGACTTTGCTAACTTCCGCGCGTTGCGCTAATTTTCCAATGGTTAAATTTGTCATGGATCCCCCGTATAATCTTAGGAAAGAGAGCAAATAAGCACTGCTCTCCCTTGACTTTAATGTTAAGGTGAAGGTCTATACTATAGCACAATATTATTAAATATGAGTAGAATTTTTACTTTTTTTGATATAAAGTTTATAAAGATACATTATGAAGTTCAATTAGATGAAAAAAACATCAATACTAGTGCTCTTACTATTGGCAACCGTTAAGCTATATGCGGCTGAATCGGAGCCACCCAGTTTAGCATTGGCACAAGCGGAAGAAATTGCATTGGCAAATGCGCCAGAATTATCCCAATTGCGCCATAATATTACTGCATTGCAAGAAGCAGCGATCGCCGCCGGGCAAATGACGGATCCTACGTTTTTTCTTGGCTTGATCAATGTCCCCGTAGACACGTTCAGTTTAGTGCAAGATGAAATGACACAAATAAAATTTGGTGTGGCGCAAGCTTTCCCCAAAGGTAAATCTTTAAAATTACAGTCAACGCAAAAAAACTATGAAGCCCAAGCGGAAGAAATGCGCTTTTTAGACTCCGGCGCAACGATTGTGCTCACGGTACGTAATCTATGGCTAGATATTTACTATTGGACCCAAACGGCTAAAATTGTCGCTAAAAATAAAACCTCTTATGAGTATCTTGTGCAAATCACGGAATCGATGCTCGCCGCAGGTAAAAATAAACAATACGATGTGTTACAAGCACAATTGGAATTATCGCGGGTACAAAATCGTCAAATTGAAATTCAACAAGAAATTGCCATGGCGCGTGCACAATTAACCCGCTGGCTTGGTGAAAAATACGCAAGTTTACCGCTACCTACAGAATTGCCAACGTTAAAACCCTTATCCGAAGCGGCAGAATTACAACGGCTTTTGCAACAGCACCCCTTGTTGAAAGCCAATACGTCTACGATTGCAGCCAATCAAACCGAAGTGGCATTGGCACAAGAGCAGTATAAACCTGGCTTTGTTTTTGGGATCGGCTATGGACTACGCAATGGTCATTTTTCCATGGGCAACATCCCAGGACCCAGACGCTATGATTTAATCAGCTTTGATTTAGGCATTGATTTGCCGGTTTTTCCACGCCGACGCCAAGACAAGGAATTAGCGGCCACTTTAGCATTACTTAAAGCAAGTGAAGATGCGCAATCACTCAATTATCGCGAATTGAAAAGTCAATTGGATCAACAACAAGCCATATGGCGCCAACTTGCCGCGCAAGAAACACTTTATCAACAACAACTTGTGCCGGAATCACGTCAATATACCAAAGCATCGATTACGGCATATCAAAATGGCCAGGCAGAGTTTTTAAATGTGGTACAAGCGTATAATGAAAATCTGGAAACGCAAATTCAATATTTAAAAATTAAAGTAGACCAAAAGAAAACCCGTGCCGCACTACTCTATTTAGAGGGAGAGACTTAATGAAGCGATTACTGCTATTCATCATTATCCTTAGTCTGGCTTTTTTCTTCGGAACGATCACACAACGCTATTGGGGCAGTGAAACAAATTCAAGCCGTAGTGATAAAAAAGAACCACTGTACTGGGTAGCACCGATGGATCCTAATTATCGTCGCGATGCGCCTGGCAAGTCACCGATGGGTATGGATCTCGTCGCGGTTTATGCGGAAGATGAAGAAGGTTCAAGTGATAAAGATATCGTCAAAATTTCTCCAGCCGTCGTGCAAAACTTAGGGGTCCGTACCGCTGAAGTACAACGCGAAGATCTAAGCCGCCAAATTGATACGGTTGGTTATGTCACGGTAGATGAAAATCGTATCAGTCACGTACACACCTATGCAGATGGTTGGATCCGCAAATTACTGGTCAAAACCACAGGGGAGCACGTCGACCAAGGTGAGTTATTATTACAATTATATTCACCAACCTTAATCAACGCACAAGAAGAATATTTGTTGGCAGTAGAAAATAATAATGCCGCCTTGTTGGCTGCAAGTCGACAAAAATTATTAACCCTGGGGATGTCGAGCAAACAAGTTGAAAAATTGAAAAATCAACGTGAAGCTTTTGATTTGGTCAACATTTTCGCGCATGATCCGGGCATCGTTTCACTCTTATCAATACGCGAAGGCATGTATGTTCGGCCAGAACAAGAGTTGATGACCATAGAAGATTTAGCTGAAATTTGGATCATTGCGGAAGTTTTTGACCAGCAAGCCTCCTGGGTACAGATTGGACAAGCGGTGGAAGCAAGCTTTCCTTATCTCAGCGATGAAAAATGGCAAGGGAAAGTCGATTATGTTTATCCAGAATTTGATGCCACCACGCGTACCCTACAAGTTCGCCTACGCTTCGCCAACCCAGAAAGAACGCTCAAACCAAACATGTATATGGATGTGACTATTTTTACCGATCCCAAAGAAAATGTATTAACCATCCCACGAGAGGCCTTAATTCAAACAAGCAATAGTGTCCATGTGATTGTTAATCTTGAGGCGGGTGATTTTCAAGCGCGCTCGGTCACTGTCGGAACAATTTCAGCTGAACTTGCTGAAATCACGGCCGGCTTAAGTGAGGGAGAAAAGGTTGTTATTTCAGGGCAATTTTTAATTGACTCTGAATCCAATATTAAAGCAAGCTTTGAACGTATGGAAGGTGGAACGATGAAAGATCTCCCCATGCAAAATCATAATCAGGACGACTGAAAAAATGTTAGCGGCGATTATACGTGGATCTATTCAAAATCGAGGGCTTATTCTAATTGCGACTGCTTTTATTATTATTTATGGCCTGTATGCCTTACGTAATACACCGGTGGATGCCATTCCTGATCTCTCTGATGTGCAAGTCATTATTAAAACCTCTTATCCTGGACAAGCCCCACAAGTAGTTGAAGATCAAGTCACTTACCCCTTAGCCACTGCCATGCTGGCCGTGCCTGGCGCAACCAGTGTGCGTGCCTATTCATTTTTTGGCGACTCTTATGTTTACGTCATTTTTGATGATGACACTGATCTTTATTGGGCACGTTCCCGTGTGCTTGAATATTTAAGTCAGGTTTCCAGCAAATTACCCCCAGACGCACGACCAGAACTTGGGCCAGATGCCACTGGTGTGGGCTGGGTTTATCTATATGCACTGGTCGATAGAACGGGCCAACATGACTTATCTCAATTGCGTAGCCTGCAAGACTGGGTTTTAAAATATGAATTGCAAACAGTCCCTGGCGTTTCAGAAGTTGCTGCTATCGGCGGCATGGTCCGCCAATATCAAATTACGCTCGATCCCAATCGCTTACGTGCTTATGGTTTATCTTTGAGTGAAGTTAAACAGGCAGTTCAAAATGCGAATCAAGAAGTCGGCGGCTCTGTTATCGAAATGGCAGAAGCTGAATATATGGTGCGCACCGATGGTTATCTGCAAAGTGTTGCGGATATTGAGGCAGTGCCCTTAGGCGTGAATGAAAATGGCACACCAATATTACTACAAGACGTTGCTGACATCACAACAGGACCGCAAATGCGTCGTGGGATCGCAGAACTCAATGGGGAAGGGGAGGTGGTCGGTGGCATCATCTTGATGCGTCAAGGTGAAAATGCCTTAAAAACCATTCAAGCGGTGAAAGACAAATTAGAAAGCTTACAAGCCAGCTTGCCTGAAGGCGTAGAAATTGTTGAAACCTACGATCGATCCAGTTTGATCTTGCGCGCCATTGATACACTTAAAGATAAACTTATTGAAGAATTTATTGTGGTTGTCTTGGTTTGTATGCTGTTCTTATTCCATTTTCGTTCCTCTCTCGTGATTATCATTAGCCTGCCCATTGGGATCTTATGTGCTTATATTATTATGTATTGGCAGGGAATTAATGCCAACATTATGTCGCTCGGGGGGATCGCCATTGCGATTGGTGCTATGGTGGATGCCGCCATCGTCATGATCGAAAATATGCATAAACATATTGAAAAAACGCCATTGACGAATGAAAATCGCTGGCAAATTGTCAGCCAAGCTGCCACTGAAGTGGGACCAGCTTTATTCTTTTCTTTATCTATTATTACATTGAGCTTTTTGCCGGTCTTCGCTTTACAAGCCCAAGAAGGGCGCTTATTCGCACCATTGGCCTTCACAAAAACATATGCCATGGCGGCAGCTGCGGGTTTATCGATTACTTTAGTGCCAGTATTAATGGGTTATTTTATCCGCGGGAAGATCTTGCCAGAACATAAAAACCCAATCAATCGCTTATTAATTGCCCTTTACCGACCTTTTATTAATCTCGCGCTGCAATATCCGAAAGCTACTTTATTGGTAACGCTATCGATTGTTATCCTCACTTATTTTCCCTTATCACAACTGGGCTCAGAATTTGCACCTGAACTTGATGAAGGCGATTGGATGTATATGCCAACGACTTTGCCGGCCATTTCGATCGGTAAAGCAGGTCAATTGTTACAACAAACCGATAAGCTCATAAAATCCGTGCCTGAAGTTAAAAACGTTTTTGGCAAGATCGGCCGTGCAGATACCGCCACCGATCCCGCGCCATTAACGATGATTGAAACGGTGGTACAATTCAAGCCCAAAAATGAATGGCGCAAAGGCATGACCAAGGAAAAATTACGCCGTGAGTTAGAACAAGTGGTCAATTTGCCAGGAGTAACCAATGCCTGGGTGATGCCGATCCAAACACGCATTGATATGCTCGCCACAGGGATCAAAACCCCCATTGGTATTAAAATTGCGGGCAGTGATCTAAATGAAATTCAAAACATTGGTGAGCAGCTACAAAGCTTACTAGAAAATATTCCAGGTACAGCCTCGGTGTATGCCGATCGCGTTGTTGGCGGACGCTATGTTAATGTTAATATTGATCGCTTAAAAGCAGCACGCTACGGTTTAAATATTTCTGATATTCAAGAAATTGTCGCCAGTGCCATCGGTGGTGTTAATATCAGTGAAACCGTCGAGGGTTTAGAACGTTATCCAATCAACATACGTTATCCACAAACGGTACGTGACTCCGTTGATAAATTACAAACACTCCCCATCGTAACCCCCACCGGCGCACAAATCCCATTAGGCAGCGTTGCCGAAATCGTACTGGCAGAAGGACCCCCGATGATCAAAAGTGAAAATGCACGTTTATCCGGCTGGGTCTTGATTGATTTAGAGGGGCGTGATATCGGTTCTTATATCAAGGAGGCACAACAGCTTGTACGCGACAACCTTAAATTACCGACCGGCTATGCTTTAAATTGGTCTGGACAATACGAATATATGGAACGCGCTAAAGAACGCTTAACGATGCTGCTACCATTGACCTTAGTGATTATCGCCTTACTTCTCTATTTGTGCTTTAATAGATTCACTGAAGTGATCATCATTATGGGCACCTTGCCACTCGCGCTGGTTGGTGGAATATGGTTATTGTATGGCCTAAACTATAATTTATCGGTCGCTGTTGGTGTCGGCTTTATTGCGCTTGCCGGGGTTGCGGTAGAGATCGGCGTACTCATGCTGCTCTACCTTAATCAAGCCATACAAAAACGCACTCAAGCCACGCAAAAACTGACGCCCAAAGAAATCAAAGAAGCCATTATCGAAGGCGCCTTATTACGCGTGCGACCGATCATAATGACCGTTGCCACCATCGTTATTGGCTTGCTGCCCGTGATGTTGGGCACAGGAACGGGTTCTGAAGTTATTCGCCGTATTGCAGCACCGATGGTTGGCGGTATGATCAGTGCCACAATACTAACTTTAATTGTCATCCCAGCGATATATTTGCTATGGAAAAGAGGGATAAAAAATGATACCACTACATAACCTACACCCTATTTTTGTACACTTTACCGTTGCTTTATTTACAACCTCGGCTATCTTTTTCACGCTCGCCTATTTTACGAATGAAGATAAAAGGAATAAAGAATTTTTAACGGTAGCGCACTGGTCGATGTGGACTTGTGCGTTTTTTACCATAGGTACGGTCATTGCTGGATTATACGCTTTTTATACGGTTGCGCATGATACTGAGTCTCATATTGCCATATTGACCCATCGTAATTTAGGGATCCCAACGTTTATACTTATTTTATTATTAGCCTTTTGGTCATGGGTGCAATATCGTAAAAATCAGCAACCGACACACACTTTACTGATTTTCTTATTTATCGGCTTGTTTCTATTGGTACTCACTGGCTGGCATGGTAGCAAGTTGGTATACCATTATGGCGTCGGGGTTAAAGCATTACCCGTATTGGATCCACACCAACACTAAAAGATCCTGTATTTATTTCATGTTACTTATACCCGTGATCCGTCAAAGACGGGTCATTTTAGCATCCCATCTTAGGCGCATCTTTGAACAAAAACACGAAAAATAACTTGTCATTTAGCACACTAAAATCCGCGTGATTTTTCGTGTTTTTGTCCAAATCTACCCCCAATCTGGGTACCAAAAAGCTAAACTTTAGAACTATTAGTAAATTTTACTTAAGTGCCCTCTTTGAAGGATAACGGGTATATCTCGAACTGGGCTTAATTTATCTTTTTGGTAGGTTGAGATTATGCCTAAGCGCTCAAAAATATCATCTCTACTGCCGTATCCCCCTTTGACTCGAAGATCTAATTTACCAGTCGCATCTGTCTTAACGACCGCTAAAAAATATTCCGGTTCATTTTCCTCATTCCTGGGAATTTCAATCTCCTTATTATTATTATTAGCATCTTGTATTATGATGGGATTGCTGTTTGTTGTGCTTGACGCTGTAAAGCTAATGTAATAATCATGACTAGGCACCAATCCAGGAAGCGTCACGCGTGACCTTTGTGCACCCAGCCAATCTTCATTAACAATGTAACCAACGGCTGATGGCAAATACAATTGCATCTCACCAAAATTTTCTGCGGCACCTACTCGCTCCTTCAGGCTGATTTGACCTTGTGCATCTGCAGTGACCTGAAAAATATAGACGCCTTCTTCCTTAAATCCTCTGGCTTCATCATTGATCACTAATTCAACATCTGCTGCCTTCGTCTCAACCTTTAAGATATATAAGTGCTCCGCTGCAAGTCCTGCGGCAAGCTCTATTCTCGACGGCACACGCTGATCCAGAAAAAAGCCATCAAGTAAGGGCTGTTGCTTATATACCTCGATTTTACCAATATCCTCCGAGGCGCTTAATATGGTCTCACCAGTCAACACAAGACTGTCAACACGACAATTATTTTCGTCAGAGACCGTTTTAAGTAATAGCTTCTTACCCTCTTTTTCATAAGAAATTTCAGCCTCTTCATTGCTAAAGCAGGCGCGCACGTAGTAATAGTAAGCGCCGCCCAATCCCGCTATAAAATAGTTTCCATCCGTCCCGCTATCTCCTTCCTCAAAAGAAGCAATTGTTGTCGCATACGGATGGTAGAGGCTAATTGTTTCTTCGGGTCGGACAAAAGCACCAGAATTTGTTGGCGAGATGAGCTCTAAACCGATTCCCCCGGCCCCATTCGCTATTTGGTTAATCGCGTACACCTCATCTTTTTCAGGCTTGCCTATTAAAGTTTCACCTGTTAAATTCTTTAATACAAGCTCAGGGTTACCAAAACGGATCCCTTCAAGCGAATAGATCTGATGTGGTGCTAAATCAGGGATCTCTACGATATTGTCATCCCCCCAATCATTACTAGAAATATCCCTAACGAACGTATTAGGTGCTGTGTTAGTGGTGAATATCTCAACCATGCTAATGGCTTCTGAACCAGCACAACCATCAGCCGTATCTAAAGTTAATTTGAGAGCACCCGCCTCATCAGCAAACACAGGTACCAGATAGTATTTATCTGTGCCAGAGGTGTTGGTGGCAGAAAATCTTGCCACACCCTCTTGAACAAGATGCACACAACGACCGCCTGACACGCTAAAGCCAAGGGTAAACAAAGCATCCGGCTCAAAAACTTCATCATCAAACGTTACTTCATTGTCTTCCCAGACTTTGCCATCCAATAATTCTGTAATATCTTCCCCATCACTGTCATATATTGGTTGACCAAAAATCTTATAGTCAGACTGGGCGCGATTCACAGTCACTGCGCCGATTAATTCGTCAACCGCTTTACCTGCCGTACCTTTTAATTCTAGTCCTGTCGTTTGCGCTGTAAATGTATAGTAATTACCTACCACAGCATCATCTGACGATAATAATACTCTCCCAGAAACATCACGTAACCCAATGCCATCTTCTTTAGCAAATAAACCAAACTTATAAATACCCCTCGGATTGCTCAAATTGAGTGAAAACCCATAGGTATTATTATTTCTAGACTGCCAATGATCTGCGTCTACCTGAATCACTTTTTCACCAGCAAGTATCGATAAATGGCTGGTAATTTTGTCACTATTTTTCTTGTTCGAATAAAGCTCGAATAGATAGCCTTCATTGGTTAGACTATTGCCTGGCAACCCCTTTGCCTGATAAGAATTTATATTACCAACGTTTTCGGCTGTCTCAAAATCAACCGTTAAATCATCTTGTAGTTGGCCAACAAAGCCAGCCAGTCTGTTACTGCCTTTATCTCGTCCTATCCCAGCGATCAAACCATCCTCATTGATATCAATTTCAAATTCATGGGGATTAAAACCAATTAGATTGTTAAGTTGTTTCCTGTCATTATCATCACTCATCCAACGAACATCAAAATCCTCATTTCTCTCGCCTGTCTTTTCCACCAAAAATACTCTGTAATACAGTTTATCTTCATCACGATAAATTAAAATGCCTTCATTGTTATTATTAAGGCCCGCTGCGACAAAGCCGTTATATCCGCCTGGTCTTTTATCTTTAATGTCCGTCTTAAAGTAAATAATTTCCCGCCCTATATACTTTGGGTTATTCCCAGTACCAGTATTGCCACCACGGATAGGCCACGCAAAATCACTACCCTCCAGATGTTTTCCCAAATAAATGTACGATTTCCTAAGGTTCCCGCGCGTATTTACAAAAACAAATAAACCGTCGTCATTGAAAGCGACGGTTTTAAACATTTCCTGGAGTTCCCCTGAATATAGAAAAATTGTACCGGATCTAGATATATTATCAGTTCCGCCAGGAACGTCACCATAATGCAGATAGAGCCTTGCTTTTCGACTGTCGAAGCCGAAGGCGGTGGTACCTACGTTGGTATGAAAAGCAGCGAGGTAAGCCCCTTGCTCAGAATTTTGATAAGCGGCAATAGAGGGGCGGAAGCTATTATCGCTATCTCTATATCTTAAGTCGCGAGAATCTTTCCAGTTAATGTATTCTTTCTCAGAATCCCCAAATAGCCATTGCCCAGTCGTGGAAAAAAGCTGCTTATTGCTGCCGGTGCCTTGATACAAACCAATCAGCTTGCCCGCTTTGCCTTCAGGCACTTTAGAAGGATCTAAGTTAAGCACAGTAACTGAGGTCTCGTCCCCCCGACAGTTAGGATTCTTGTTCGCACAGGTGGCCAATTCAGCCTCGCCAGCAACTATCTCCAACGCATAACCCATCGGTAATGGCAAAAATATCACCATAGCTGTTATAAAATAACGTAATACGCTTTGTCTCATCATTCACCCCTGCCTTCCTGTAAACGTAAAGGCAATATCTTGAGTTAACAGACAATAAGTGTACCTCGCCACAAGCCAAAAATCAAACAAATGATTTTTTTTCCTTTCTGTTCGTCTATCTAATGTTCTGCTCTTTTGCTTAACCTAGAAAAGGTGTTGCAGGTATAGGCCGGGACAGGTCCGGGTAATGACGTGATCCCGGGCCTATTTTTAGTTAACAGGGAAGTTATTCTAGAAAAAGCCGCTTGTGAATGGTAAATAAGCTTTTTTATAACAAAGCTCAAGTAGCTTAAAAGAAGTAAGATGGTTCAATAATTATGGAAACTGCGATAACCCCAAGCGACAATCAATCGTTATCTTTATCGTTATCTTTTCTGTAAATTGAGATTATGCTTAAGCGGTCTTCAATATCACTTTTAAGGCCATATCCATCTCTGAGTCGAAGATATAACATCCCATCTTCATCTGACTTAACGGTAACCCAAAAATAATCCAATTCATTCTCCAAATCCACAGGAATTTCAATCGCCTTCTTATTATTATTATGATCTTCTATTATGATAATATTACTATCTGCTGTGCTTGATGCTGTAAAACCAATATTATAGTCACTACTCGCTGATAATCCAGAAGGCTTCGCGATTGACTGTCTGTCGCCCCGCCAATCTTCATAAGCAATGTGACCGACTGTTGAGGGCAAATACAATTCCATCTCACCAAACTTGTCTGTGTTGCCTACAATCTCCGTCAGGAAGATTTCGCCTTGTGCATCTGCAGTGACCGGAAAAATATAGACATCTTTTTCCTCAAATTTTTCGAGTTCGCCATTGATCTTTAATTCGGCATCCTCTTCCGTCGTCTCAACCCTCAAAATATAGGAATGCTTCGCTGCAAGCCCTGCTGTAAGAGTTATTGATGGCGGAACACCACCCAGCGGCAGAGAAAACCCTTCAAATAATGGCGCTTGCTTATATACTTCGATTTTACCAATATCCTCCGAGGCACTTAATACGGTTTCACCAGTCAATACAAGGCTGTCAACACGACAAGCATCGCCAGAAACTTTAAATAAAGAAAACTTATCGCCATCCTTTTCGTAAGAAATTTCAGCATCTTCATTAGTAAAGCAGGCACGTACAGAGTAAACGCCTGATCCAGCTATAACATAGTGTCCTTCATCATCCTTAGTATCTCCTTCTTCAAAGGAAGCGATTGTTGTCGCACGCGGACGCGTTAAGCGAATTTCGCTGGATAGCGTAATAAGTCCATGTCCTTCTGGCGAAGGAAGGTGCAAGTGGACGTCCCCTTTGCTATTGACTGTTCGGTTAATCGTGTACACCTCTTGTATTTCAGGCTTGTTTATTAAGGTTTCACCTTCCAAGCTCTTTAATGCAGTCTCAGTGTCGTCAAAACGAAGGTCTTCCAGCACATAAACCTGCTGCGGCGCCAAAGCAGGGATCAATATTTTACCATTCGTCCAATCACTATCAGGAATCTCTCTAACGAACGTTTCTTCTGCTGTATCAGTGAATATCTCAACCGTGCTAATGGCTTCCTCTGCGCTATTACAACGCGCCGCATCTAAAGCCAGCTTGAGTGTGCCGTTCTCATCAGCTTGCACATCCACCAGATAATAATTATCCTCGCCCAAAGTATTCCCTGCAGAAAAGATTGCTTTACCCTCTTGACTAAGGCGCACACAATTATGGTCTAACGCACTAAAACCAAGGGTGAGTAACTCATCTGAATCAAAAACTTTATCAAACGTTACTTCATTGTCTTGCCAGGATTTGCCACCCAATAATTCTGTAATATCTTTATCATCATCGTCAAGTATGGCTTGATTAAAAATCTGATAATCAGATTTGGCAGGATTCACTGTCACCGTGCTGATTAACTCATCAATCGTTTTGTCAGCAGGGCCTTTCAATTTTAATGTTAGAGTATGCGCTGTAACTGTATAATAATTATCTGCTTCAATCTCCTCTAGAGGCCATAATATTTCCCCATCATCATCAGTTAGCACAAGGTCACTGTCTTTAGCAAAAAAACCAAAGGTATAAATACCACTTGGATTGTTCAGCGAAGCTTTATAGATAGGCTCATCATTATCATCTTCATCAGCTTGCCAATTATTATCATCTTCTTTCGCCTCAATCACTTGTTCGCCGGCAAAGACCGATAAATGGCTGGTAACTATTTTTCCGCTACCGCTAAAAAGATCTAGCACATAGCCTTCGCTAGTTATACTGATCCCTGGCCAATATGCCGTTGTATCAGTAGTTTTATCCACTTCAAAATCAATCGTAAAATCATCCTTTAATTGACCATAAAAATACGTAATTACCTCATCATCTTCTGTCCCTATGCCAACAACTAAGCCGTCACTATTAATATCGACAGTAAAGTCATCTGGGTTAAAGTCGTAGTCATCACTAAATGTGACCTTCTCACCTACCCACTTAAATACTTCTTGATTTTCAAGCTCATTTTCTTCACCTGGCGGCCTAAGATTATCCATATCGATAAAAAATGATTGATAATACAATTTTGAATTATCTTTGGAAAATATAATGCCTTTACCATCGTTGCCAAAAGCAACACTCACTCTACCAGAAGGACGGGAACTGCCTGTAAATGGTATGATTTTTAAGCCATCCCACTTGTTATCGTTTTGCTTATTTCCTCGAATATACCAGTCGAGCGCCTCTTTGCCATTGTTTCCATAAGTATTGTTGTTATGACGCCCAAAATAAAGATACGCGCTATTATCATTGTTAACGCGGGTATTTACGATAACAAAATCTCCGTTATCATTGACGCTAACCGATTGTTCCATTCTCTGATTGCCCCCTACATATATGCGCGCCTCGTTATTGTACGACCCATCAGTACTTATGGTGTTATTTCCTTCAGGTACTTTGCCATAAGCTAAATATAAATTTGTATAGTTACCACTGCTAGAAGTATGGATAAGTGCAAGATAGCCACCTTCATATGCACTAATACTATTAGAAGGGTTGTAAAAGTTACTTCTATTATTGTCTCTTCTCGTAAAGCCTCCTGCCCAATTAACTATGCCACTAAAACTATCACCTAACTCCCATCGTCCAGCAGTACTATAAAGGTAATCTTGGGTTTGCCCCCGATACAATGGAATAACTGTGCCCGCCTTGCTTTTATCTTCCAGACTTAAATTAACCATAGCGACGTCAATGGCACGACTTTTGGTCGTACCTATTACTTCAGCTTCGCCGGGAACAAATTCCAGGGCATACCCCATCTGTAATGGCAAAAATATCACCATCATCGCTGCTAAATAGCCTAAACCTTGTCTTTTCATTATTGTCCCCTTACTCTCGTTCTCTGTATGCTGCCTTCGGTGAAAGCAGTAGATAAAATTATTAGTATCTGTCCATTGTAAAACCAAAACATTAATAAATTATTAAATAAGGCTCGTTTTTGTAAAAAAACTTTTAAGAAAACATTAAGGTTTGTGCTTTTAATTATTCCTTACGATAGAATAAAGCATAGTTTCTCCTTTTAATAAGTACAAGAAATCAGCCTTCTTTATGGTCTAATCTATATACACATTCGCTTTTTCAAAGCAGATGATTTATCCTATCCAAGCATTAAGCTCTGCCACTCAAAAGTAGTCTATATGATGTTTTTTTCAATATAATCAATCAATTAAGAACATGCCTGTTATGCCTAAAACGCTTTATATTAAAACCAATGGTTGCCAGATGAATGTCTATGATTCAACAAAAATGGCAGAATTACTTGCGGCATCGCATGGCTTTGTGACAAGCTCTGACGCTGATAAAGCCGATCTCATTTTGTTTAATACGTGTTCTGTGCGTGACAAGGCGCAAGAAAAAGTATTTTCGGCGTTGGGTGAAATTCGATCACTTAAGGCCAATAATCCTGACTTAATTATTGGTGTTGGCGGCTGTGTTGCCAGCCAAGAAGGCGCTGCGATTTTAAAGCGCGCCCCCTATGTTGATATCGTTTTTGGCCCGCAAACACTGCACCGCTTGCCTGCAATGCTCGATGAAGTGCGCCAAACTAAAAAGCCTGTTGTTGATATTAGCTTCCCAGAAATAGAAAAGTTCGACAAACTGGCTGAGCCTCGCGCAGACGGGCCAAGTGCCTTTGTCTCGATTATGGAAGGCTGTAGTAAATACTGCAGTTTTTGTGTTGTACCATATACTCGTGGTGAAGAACTCAGCCGTCCTTTTGACGATGTTTTGGCTGAGGTTTATAGCTTGGCGACGCAAGGTGTGCGCGAAATTACGCTGCTGGGACAAAATGTCAATGATTATCAAGGCGTAATGCACAACAATGATGAAATGGCTGATCTCGCCTTATTAATAGAATACATCGCAGCGCTGGATGGCGTTGACCGTATTCGCTATATGACATCGCACCCGTTGGCTTTTTCTGATCGTTTAATTCAAGCCTATGCCCAAGTCCCCGAATTGGCCAACCATTTGCATTTGCCCGTGCAAAGTGGTTCGGATCGCATTCTCACCGCAATGAAGCGCAATTATACAGCACTTGAATTTAAAGCAAAAATTCGCAAACTTCGCCAGGTGCGTCCAGACATTCGTGTTTCTTCAGATTTCATCGTCGGCTTCCCCGGGGAAACTGAGGCTGATTTTCAAGCCACACTTGAGCTTATTGCCACCGTTGGTTTCGACCATTCCTTTAGTTTCATTTACAGTCCGCGTCCAGGCACTCCGGCTGCGAGTTTGGCGGATGATACCCCCTTGAAAGAAAAGAAGCAGCGCTTGCAAAAGTTACAAGCACTGATCCATGAGCAAGCCCAGACGATCAGTCAATCCATGATTGGCTCCACACAACGCGTGCTTGTTAATAGCCAAGCAAAAATGCGAAAAAATCAGATCAGTGGCCGCACTGAATGCAATCGTGTCGTTAATTTTGAAGGCGATGTCCGCTTGATTGGTCAATTTGTCGAGGTCCATATTACTGAAGCACTGAGGAATTCCCTTCGTGGTAGACTGATCCAACCATGCTAAGCGTCATTATCATCGCTAAAAATGAAGCCTCAAAAATTCGGGATTGCTTAGAATCAGTAAAATGGGCGGATGAAATTATTGTACTCGATTCCGGCAGCAGTGATGAAACAGTCACAATTTGCAAACAATATACGGATAAAGTATTCGTGACTGACTGGCCCGGCTTTGGCCCGCAAAAACAACGTGCACTGGCAAAAGCAAGTCACGAATGGACCTTGTCTATTGATGCCGACGAGCGTGTCCCGGCACAATTAAAAACAGAAATTCAGTCTGCTTTGCGTCAACCTCAGTATGACGGCTATGATATTCCAAGATCAACTTTTTTTTGTGGCCAAAAGCTTCGTTTCAGTGGCAGCACCCCAGACTATGTTTTACGACTGGTTAGAACGGCCAAGGCTTGTGTTTCTGATGATCTCATTCATGAAAAAATAAGTGTGTCTGGCAGCACTGGAAAATTGACACACACTTTGACCCACTATAGTTTCGATGATTTACAAAGCGTCATCGTTAAAATAAACAGCTACTCAGAACTCGGTGCACAGCAATTAAAAGCAAAAGGCAAAACAGCTAGCCTAAGCTCTGCGCTGACCAAAGGATTGTGGACATTTATACGCACCTACTTTTTTCGCGCTGGTTTTTTAGATGGTCGTCGTGGATTATTGTTGGCAATCTCTAATGCGCAGGGCACTTATTATAAGTATGCTAAATTAGCGATGATGCGCTAGAAAGACAACTGGCTCACGCAATATGCTCAAGGATCCCATCCAACTCATCCAAGCTATTATAATGGATGATCAATTTTCCCTTGCCTTTGGTCATGGTTTGAATCGCCACCTTAGCGCCTAATTTTTCCGCCAATTTATTTTGCAGCGCTGAAATATTCGGATCGATAACTTTTCTTGCCTCAACTTTTATCTCACGTTGTTGTAGATTACGCACCAGCGTTTCAGTTGCACGTACAGATAAACTCAGTTGCTTAATTTTTTCCGCAACTTGTTTTTGTTGGTGTGGTTCTAAAGTTAATAACGCGCGCGCATGCCCCATTTCTAAATCACCACCGGCCAGCATGACTTTGATACTTTCTTCTAAACTCATCAAACGCAATAAATTAGTCACTGTTGTGCGTGATTTGCCAACCGCTTCGGCAACTTGTTCATGCGTTAATTTAAATTCGTGTAATAATCGATGTAGTGCGCGTGCTTGCTCGATTGGATTTAAATCTTGTCTTTGTATGTTTTCAATAAGCGCAACCGCCAAAGTCGTTTCATCGCTCATTTGACGCACCAGAGCAGGGATTTGTTTGAGTCCAGCCAAGCGTGCGGCGCGCCAGCGACGTTCTCCAGCAACAAGTTCATATTGCTGATTAACACTTGGACGCACGGTGATCGGTTGAATAATGCCGTGTTTTTTTATCGAAGCGCTTAACGCTTGTAGATCGGGATCCTTGATCTCACTGCGTGGTTGATAATGGCTAGGCTTGATTTTATCAAGATCTAAATGCTGAATTTGATCTGCAGATCCAATATTCGATTTGATCGCAACGTTGGCCGTGTTGCCCAACAATGCATTTAAATTTCGACCTAAAGATGGTTTTTTCTTTGTCATATGTACCTCACGCCACTTGTGTGGTCTCTTGTAATTGTCCTTGCTTGCTTAAAAATTCATTGGCCAAAACCAAATAAGCAGAAGCCCCCAGTGAATTTTTATCATAAAGCAAGGCGGGCAAACCATGACTCGGCGCTTCTGCTAAACGAACATTACGCGGAATAACAGTGCGATAAACGCGGTCGCCAAAATGCTCAGTCAATTGTGCGGATACGTCCATACACAAACGATTACGACCATCATACATGGTGCGTAATAAACCTGAGATCATTAATTTTGAGTTGGCTGCCGATTGGATCTGCTCAATAGTATTTCATAAAGCCGCCAAGCCTTCTAAAGCATCATAGTCACACTGGATCGGAATCAAAACCGCATCCGCGTCCACCAATGCATTCCCCGTCAACATATTCAATGAGGGTGGACAGTCAATGAAAA
>JAZGGN010000054.1:0-2404 GCA_036480475.1 Gammaproteobacteria bacterium | reverse complement strand
ACTTTCCGCCAACAAAGGCAATAGCATTTCTGCTGGCGGCGACACCCATTCATTCTTAGCAAACACATCGAGCTGAAAAGGTTGATCAACATACATCATCCGGCTGGTTCTATATGCGGGATTAAGCGTTGATACAGAAACTAAGAGGGTACCTGCGCCTGAGCGTTCACCCGCCTGTTTGGTAGAGACACTTTCTAAAGCGAAAGTATCAACTTCCGTATTCATTGGGCTCGATAAGCATGCAGATAATAATATTGCTGGTAACAAAATGGTTAAGCGGTGGCTAAAATAAAACACGTCATTATTCCCCTGGGCCAGGTTTAGATGGTCGCTTGCCTCGCACAATCACTGACGGATTACGCCGCAGCGTTTCTGATACTTCTTCTATATTTGCAGCGACCGTATTCAAACGATCCAGCAGCTCAACCGCTGAGGGTATTGCCTGATCAGATATATTTTCTATCGCTGCACGTCCACTACCCATGGTGCGCGATGCATCCTCACCCGCTTGGGCAACTTTATCAACCGCATGTTGTGCCGCAGACAAGCTTGCTTCTACCTGCTCTAGCATGGGCGGTATTTTGCTGCTTGCTTGTGAAAAATTAGACATAATCAATTCGAATTTTGGTGAATTGTTAGACAGCATACCCGTAAAATCTTCCACATTAACCAATATTTTTTTAAATGCCTGCGTATTTTGCTCATCAAAAATACTTTTGAAACTTTTACTCAGCGTCTTAACGTCCGTGGTAATATCGCGAAACGCACTATCTAAGGTGACCAATAAAGAAGGTTCATAAGGGATCACTGGATACTCTTGACCCTGTAAAGCTTGCAATGGCGGGGCTTGTGTAGATAATGAGCGTAAACCAACATAAACAATACCCGTGATCCCTTGCAAATTGAGTGTCGCCACGGTACTTGTGCTGACGGGCACTTCTTCATCAACTTTAAGCAGTAAGCGAACTTGCTCATAGTTTTCTGGGTTAAGTTCAATTTCAGTCACCACTCCGACTTCGACACCATTCAGTTTGACCGGCGACTGTATACTTAGCCCAGAAACTGACTCACCTATATACACATAATAATACACATAATTGCGATATGGATAAGTCATCGATAGCCAAAAAGCAGCGACGATAATAGCGGTAGTGAATAAAACAACAAAAATGCCAACCAATGTGTAATTAACTTTTGATTCCAAACCAGCCTCTAAGGATAATGAGCGTTTCCTAATTATAACCCAAATTATCCTAAATGCTGCAGTTAGGAGCGACGATCATAAGGTAGCTGCGACTGTTGCCAAAAGCGCCTTCGCTCTAATCGATACTGCACGGGTTGTTTTAAATCATCTTCAGCCAAAATAAAGTGAAGTGCACCGCTACGAATACTATCATAAACCATAGTACCCCGGTCAAGATAGCGCTGTACGACTTCTGGGCTAGGATGGTTATAGCGGTTTAAATAACCCACTGGAAATAATACAGTTTTAGCGGATACCGCAGCAACAAAGCCAGGGGTAGAAGAGGTTTTGCTACCATGGTGTGGTGCCACTAAAATATCTGCTGATAATTCATCCGCCACAGTATTGACCAAAGCCTTTTCCGCTGCTCGTTCAATATCCCCGGTTAATAATAATTGCTTATCGCCAACACTTATTTTTAGCACGCAAGAATCATTGCGCTTCATTTTATCCGCATCAACAAATGGATATAGGAATTTAAAGTCGACGCCATCCCATTGCCATTGTTGTCCATATTGACAAGCGATTGTTCTGTCTTCAGGTAATTGCTTGAGTGCGGTGCTATAAATTTTGCTCACTTCCAGCTGCTCTAAAAGCGCATTCGCGCCACCAATATGATCACTGTGATCATGACTGATCACTAGACTATCCAGCTTTTTGATACCCATTTCCCGTAAAAAAGGCAGTACAACAGCGTCGCCTGCATTTAATTGTGGTGACAATTTATCTCCCGTATCAAATACCAGCACATGATGGCGGGTTTGCACGACAACAGACAAACCTTGACCCACATCAAGCAAAGTAAACCAAGCCTGACCATGTGCTGGCACTTGTTTTGGCAAAAATATTAAGGGCAATAGCCAAAGCGCACTTAACCAACGCCCGGGCCAACCCGCAGGCGCAAGCAATAGTAAAATGCCAATCCCCATGGCGGCAAAAACCCATAAGCTAGGTAAAGCGATAAACCATTGCGTCATCGGAATCGCACTTAACCAAGTCAGTATCGACCAAATTACAGTCAAAACATATTGCGTTAAGGTGAGTAGCCCTGTCGCTAATTCGGTAGAAATAAACAGCAGGATGCTACTGCTGATGGCCAGAGGCACAACAATAAAGCCAATACTGGGGATCGCAATGGCATTGGCAAGCAATGCAGAAAGT
>JAZGGN010000053.1:0-2551 GCA_036480475.1 Gammaproteobacteria bacterium | reverse complement strand
GCTCATTGTAGCCTCCGCATTGACTTTGTAACTCTTTGCGTATTACACCTTAGGTCTTGTTCTTAATCAACCTAATACGCCATCGGTACTTTACGAAGGTTATGCACTTATTATACGAATCCACGCCACAACTATTTTATAAAAGAAAACAACGAACCTCAATTCAGAATAAGCGAGCAATTATGTCACAATTAAACACAGTTCAAGAAAACAATAGTCATTTTGTTTCACACTTAATGCAGGGCTGCCTTTTTATTATCTTTGGCACCGCTGCATTATTTTTGCCACGACTTGCCGTTACGACTCTGGAATTGATTTTAGGCGGTATGTTAGTTACAACCGGAATTATAGCTAGCATTATTAATTTTAAGTCGCATAATCACTGGTGGGTATATATTCCAGCAGCACTTACCCTATCTATTGGTGCAATTTTACTATTCAGGCCCATTGTTGGCTTAGTGGCATTGTCATTATTTATCTGTGTCTTTTTAGTGGTGAAAGGGATCGTTGAAATTATTTTAGCCTTCCGCTATCGCTATTTAAAAAATTGGGTTTGGTTATTAATCAGTGGTGTGATTGCATTATCGCTTGCGTTTATTGCTGGATTAGGCTTTCCAGAGATTGGCATTTTATTTTTAGGAGTTATTATAGGTATCAATATGATTTCATACGGTGTCGCCATGTTAATGTTAGCATGGAGCCAACAAAAACAGGATTTAACCTAGGCCTGTCATTAATTCTACACTTTTTCCTTCCATTGAAGTATGTGCTGGCCTTCCATGGCTCATCGTTTGTTGGTCGGCCTTGTCTTTGGCCAAGCCTTTCTTTAATTATTTCAGCAACAATGACACACTCACTGGGGACACACAGGCGAGTGATAATGTCCATCTGAGTCTCAGTAACTGGATTCAAGTTTCCTCTACGCTTACAAACTTGCTTACGTAACAAAAAATTTCTTTCATTATAGTGAATAACATTTATTGGGACATTAACGCTGAGCTTGTCGCTCTGCATAACGAGCTTGTTAACATGGTGCATGTCTGGGCATAGCTGATCAAGTGTCACAACACCTCGTGCTTCCTTAACAATGAGAAGGGTATAGTGATAGGGGATCTTATCACCGCGGTTGATCCAGTTTCCGATCTGAGAAGCGGTGGCGCCAATTTTTCGAGCAAGTAATTTACGTCCACCTATCACTCGACAAGCATATAGTAAAGCGGTCTGTTTTAAACTAAATGTACAATCCATATTGTATAATCTTTCTTAGTAAGAAGGGACTCCTTAGCACATTGGACTAGCACCTAGTCAGGTGATATATGTTTATCAAAGTGTACAGTATTCCATCTGAAATTTTACCACGTGGGTGTTAAATTGCAAAAAATATTCGTACCAAGCCAGTTAGCAGTTAAATAATTTTATCAGTACTGGCTTATTTGTTGTATTTTAATACTATTTTGGGTGGCGCTCAGCTAGGTACCTATATTCAGCGGTATTTTGAACCGTAATGATGTTTCATCTTAGCAATCTAGATATGGTAAATTTTAATCAAATTGATTTATATGTGGCTTTTATAACTTTATTATAGAGTTAGACGCCGATCAATACATCGGCATTTTATAGGTGGGAATTGCTCAACTTTACAAATAGTGCTTGACCAACCTATTATTTCATGTTTAAATTTTGTTAGATGATAGATCATGCTATACAAATCGTATAAGCCTTGGAAAAGGATTTTGCTATATTTTCATTCTAATAGTTAAGAGGTATTCTTAGTGGTAGAAGAAAAAATCCATGTTGTCCCGCACACAACTACAGTAAAGATGATAACACAGTTAGTTAAAGACAAGCGGTGTGGTACTACCCTCGACCTAGATACTGACCTGCCCAACCTCATTAATATTCAAAATATCCGATAAATGTTATTATCGGATATTTCTTATTGGGGGAAACGGTGATACAAACAGACAGCTTTCATTTGTACTTCCCTGTTTAGTGCAAAACACGAAAACCCTTAAAATTCAACAGATCAATCAGCAACAGTAGAGCTTAACTACTTGCTTGAGCTACGAGGTTTAGAATAAAACAGGAAAAAAATTGTGATAGATCTAAGAACATAGGAAGGTGCACAACAGAAGCTTATAAAGCAACTTACCTTCAAAGAAGAGAAAGATCGGTGCCCCCTTTGACGGGTATAACCACAGAAAACTAAGAAAAGTAGCTATAAGACACTTCGTAAGGAGAAGGCAACAGACTTTAAACTATAGAATTTAGGCTAAACAAAACCGCACAGTTAACAACAACCGTGGCTTGCATTCTAGCAATGCCCTCCTCCTTTTTCTGACTTAAGCTAAAAAGTCAAATAAGCCGTAGCTAATCAAGAAAGTAGCAGCAATAGCACTCGTGACTTTTATAAAGTTTGTAAAATAGCCAGGAAGATCAGCTAATTTATCTTGAGCTGCTTTAATTTCTGTAACAAGTGTTTGTGGCTGTTTAACTTTGCTAGCTTGCGTTCTATCTACGCGGATCTGGTCAGCTTGCAGTGCACCTTGGA
>JAZGGN010000052.1:0-2551 GCA_036480475.1 Gammaproteobacteria bacterium | reverse complement strand
CATCAACGATAGCCTTACTGTCACTTATACCAGTTACCATAATAATGGGGAGCTCAGATGGGGAGTGATGTTGACGCACCTTTATCAGGACATCACGGCCCGTGACTTCCGGCATTAAGATATCCAGTAATACCAAATCAAACGACTGTGTCTCAATTAATTCCAGGGCCTCCTCGCCATTGGTTACCGTCTTGACCCGGTACCCCACCGCAGTCAAATAACGATCAAGAAGATTGCATATCGTGACATCGTCATCGACGACTAAAATGTTTGCATCCTGATCCATTGTTAGTTCTTATCCTAGTCTGACATTACTATCAATCGGCTCATTTGGAACCCGGAGGGTAAACGCACTGCCCATACCCGGTTCACTTTCCACATTGATATCACCATCAATTACTTTGGTCAACTTATTAGTAATCGCCATGCACTCACAGTGCAATGCTGTTTCCATTGACTCATTAATAAAAATGACCTGAATAACAAAAAGTAATATGTCGCTAACAAATCTTAACATTACGGAAATCTGCCACTAACTCCCAGTTATTAATCTTTACCCAAGTCTTCAGAACACAGGAAAACAGGGGAAAGATTATGAAATATTTAACACTCATTTTGGTCTTAATCACAAATTCATTCTTCTGTTAATAATTGCTTTGCTGGCGTCTGGTGAACGCGCTGAATAGAAAAATAACCAGCCATTAACACCAAAACGGGGACAATAAAAAGGCAAAGAATTGCTGTTTTTATATTAAATACATAATCGCCTTCTATAAAATAAGTTGAAATTATAAATCCAATAGATAAATTCAGAGAGTATGCAATCACACCCGAGATTAAACCAACAAAAATAAATTGAGAGCGAAATATTTTCTGTATAAATTCGCTCCTGGCACCCACTGCTTTATATATAGCCACACTATAACTACGATAATGACGCAGAATCATTTCAATTGCGATAAACACAATGAGACTCGCAAATAGAGAAAAATAGAGTATGGTCTCTACCGCCGTACTGATTTGCCGCATGATACCTCGAATACGGGTCAGCAAAAAATCAACATCAAAAAAAGTCGCGCTTGGAAAATGTTGAACAAAAGTTGGCAATAATGTTCTTTGGGATTGCTTCAGGTGCATACTTGACAGATAAGTCAGCGGCAAGCCATCCAATGAACCGGGATAAAATATCATATAAAAATTAGGTGTAAATGACTCCCATTCCACGGATCGTAAACTCGTCACTAAGGCTTCTATTTTGTGTGTTTCAATTGTAAATTCCAGCGTATCTCCTAGATTAATTTTCAGGTTTTCTGCCACACCTTCTTCAACTGATACGGTTATTTGCTTCGGCCGGTCTTCAAGTTTATGCCACTGACCTGAAATAATTTTATTATCCGGAGGTAATTCAAGACCCCATGATAAGGCCAGATCACGATTCAAAGATTCATCTTTCTTTACTTTTTCCTTACTGACATACTCTCGTACAGGCTCACCATTGATAGCGCTCAAACGCCCACGAACGATTGGATATAAGGGACTATGTGAAATATTATTTTGTTTCAGTTCGGCATGAAAACTCTGTTTATCTTCTGCAAACAGGTTACTAGCAAAAAAATTGGGTGCATTCTCCGGCACCTTGGATTGCCAAGAAGATACCAGATCATCACGCAAGGTTTGAATCAGGGCGAGAGAAAAAAATGTAATGGCAATCGCAATAATTTGTAAGCTCACCATGCGTCGGTTTGCACCGAGCATACGTGCACCTAGTTGTGTTGAAACAGCTTGCATTTCGCTTCGTATAATTATCCAATGAATAAGCAATTGTGTTAAACCGTAAGCCAGCAATATGAATGCACATAATCCTGCAATAATATAAAAACTGATTAAAACATTTTGTGTGCCAAGATAAACTATAATTGATAAACCAATTGCCATTGATGTAACAGTAAAAATAATCGGCTGCTCCTGTGCTTCAGCATGATTCAACAAAAGCTTAGGTGGTGTCTTTAATAAATTATTCAAAAATGGCCAGGCAAAACTGACAACAACAATGAGTGCAGTAATGCTACTCAGTAGAAAAGGTTCCATACCGGGCGGCGGCAAACTGGAAGGAATGAGATCCCTCAAACTATTAAGAATGAAATAATGCGTAATACCACCCAAAAACATGCCAACCACAATTGCAATAAAACTATATATAAAAAATGGAAACAGGATTGCTCCATGTAATCGCTTGCCACGTAAACCAAGACAACGCAATACAGCATATTGATATGTCATTTCATTGGCATAGTGATAACTGACCAAAGCAGCGCCTACAGCCCCCAATAAAATCGCAATGAGCGCCGTAACATGCAAAAAACGATAAGCTCGTTGTAAAGTGTTGGCCATCGCTTCATTGGTATCTTTAATGGTCTCAAACTTCTGGTTAGGTTGCAGGGTGGGTTCCAGATTTTGTTTTAAGTCTTCTAGTGCGCGCGTCTCGCCCGCAAATAAATAGTGATACCGTACACGACTGCCTGGCTGTATGACTTGAGTCGAAGCCACATCA
>JAZGGN010000051.1:0-4054 GCA_036480475.1 Gammaproteobacteria bacterium | reverse complement strand
CATGGACATGCCCACACAATAATAAGAAGTTTATTTCTGGGTATTGCCTCGCAAATTGGTCTATTATCTCGCCTGTCGCTTGTGCCGTAAATACGGCTAAAAGATCTTCATCAAATAGAAAGTCCTTGTGCCACCAAGCTTTTACAAACGGCGGCACATGGGTCAAAATTATAATTTTTTTAGCTTGGCTGTCAATCATCTTCGTTAATTGCTTACTTAAATGCGCAGCATCTGCATCTGCCAATGCTTGTCGTTTAGAGATAATAGCTTCTACACTATTTTGTGGTGTTAATGTTAAACCAATAATATTTTCATCGGCATAACGTAAAGTTGCCGCTTCTGTTGCCTCGCCATAACGAAAATCAATCCAACCATCAACCCCCACCATAGCCAACTCAGGCTGTAAAAGAACACCTTCACTTAGGGTGATATAATGCAATTGTGGATACTGCTCACAAAGGGCCAATATTTCTGCCCTTGTTTGTGCCACCGTTTGTTGGTAATAATCATGATTACCGAGTACAAAATAAATGGTGCAGGGGACATGTTGGCAAAGTTCTTCTAAGACCGTCACGGTCAGTGGTGGTTCAGCAATATCACCCGTGATGAGTAACCATTCACGATCGGCTTTGCTGATTTCATCGTAAAAAGCTAAACGCTGATTTCTATTCAGCAAATTCAAGTGTATGTCCGTGAGCCAGGTTATTTTCACTTTGCTGACCAGTAAGAATATTGTTAAGTGATGTATGCTTATTTTAACATGAAAAAAGTAGCTACGAAATAATAAATCGTGCTATTATTCTGCCTTAAGACAGTAGGATAGCAGGTATAGAATGGCTGACAACATTGCTGCTTAGAGGATCTTTGCAGCACGAGCTACAAATAACAGGAGAAGAAAATGTTGGCAGAAAAGATGTGGAAACTATTTGTGGTTTTTACGGCGGCAACAGCGACAACTGCCGATCGACTTGGACCTCAGGACAGAACCGATCCAACTGGACTAGTGGAATCAGCATGCCAAGAGAATTTTGCTACATTTATGGCGTTTCCTGTAGCGGTTGATTTGGGGGAACTTCATCTGGAAAGAATGGCTGAACAGTGTGATGCAGGTGTAGTTAATGCTTTTAACCCTGATTCTGACTGGGAGTTTTCAAGTTCAAGGTCCACAACTAGTCGTGGACTCATTGAGCAGACAGACATGGGCGAGTCTAAAGACTTTTCTGCTTCGGAAGTCTTTGGAAGACTTCCTGGATCGCTTAGGAGAATGCTACCAAAGGACACCTTTGAAAGTCAGGTAAGATATATATATGAGGAGGAAGAAGGATCACGCGTATTGGAATTATCAAGCGTGACTACTGGTTCTCATTGGATATTTCATAGCGAAGATGGAGAAAACTGGATAAAGCAGTCACCAGAAGCTTATTCGCGAGGACTTGAAGAATCTCAAGGACTTGGAGGATTTCTTCGTGTAGCACTTTTCAGCCTACTTGCTGCTGGTGCCGCAGTGATAGGTGTGCGTAGTGGTTTTTTCAGGGCTGCGCCAGTGCCTGCCGAAGACCCTAGAGATGACCATGAGCATGACTATGAGCACAGGAACAGGAACAGATAAAATTTAGACGGGTAGTAGCAAAGCACCCTACAAAAATGTACATATACTGAATTACAACGAAGTAAATGGCTCTAAAACTACGATGATTTTAGCTCCTCGCTGCTAAAATCATCCACTGCGATGACAGCCATGCGTAATGTGTCGGCAAGTTGTAATTGCTTGGCTTCATCTTCCGTGATGAGGCCTGCTTGCAAAGCAGCTTTTGTTTGCTCAGCAAGCGTCAATCCTGAAATTTTGCCCGCGCGTTTCGCTGCTTTTAAACGCTTTTCTAAAGGTTCTACCGCAATGATTTTAGGGAGTGCTTGCTCCATCATGGCGACAAAATTAGTTTCTGGGGATTGTCGGTAAACGCTAGCCGTCAACTTATCTCGTGCGACAGAAGGGGTGATGAGTAACTTTGCCAATTGATGACTGAGTTTATCACTCGGTGGTTTGCAACGTTTTCCCCACGGAAAGCTCAGTAAGCGCATGCTCAAAGCAAATAAGCGCACCGGAAAATTACGACGGATGGCCAATAAACGCTGCTCAATGGTATAAAACAAATGTTGGCAAGCCCAATCTACCAGTGCTCGATGTTCTTTCGGTTTGCCATCGTCAATAAAACGCTTTAATACCGCTGAAATTAAATAAAGTGATCCCATGATATCTGCAAAACGTCCGGATAATTTTTCCCGCCGTTTTAAATCACCGCGCAAGCCAACGATCGCTAGCTCAGCCGTGAATGCCAAGGCACTGCTATATAGCGTCACCTTTTGAAAATAACGTTTCAGTGATCTGTCTGGCACAGAAATAAAATGAGCTCTGGTTAAATTTAAGAAAAACAAACGTACTTTGCGACTGATCATATAGCCGATGTGCGCAAAGAAAGCACGATCAAAACGCGCGACATCATTGCTGGCAATGCTTTCCATTTCTGTCATCATATACGGATGACAACGGATCACGCCTTGACCAAAGATAATAAAACTGCGCGTTAAAATATTAGCGCCTTCAACCGTAATACTGATCGGCATCGCTTGATAACCGCGTGCTAAATAATTACGTGGGCCTAAACAGATCCCCTTGCCACCATGAATATCCATCGCCGCCAAACCAATTTGACGAGCACGCTCTGTCGTTTGTTGTTTAACAATGGCGGAAGTGATTGCCGATTTGGTACCGTGATCAATGGTCGTTGCTGCCAATCGAACGGCTGCGTCAATGATGTAAGTATTACCCGCGATGATCGCTAAAGCTTCTTCAACTCCTTCAAAAAAACCGATCGGTAAAGAAAACTGTTGACGGATACGAGCATAAGCACCGGTTGCTAGTGCGGCCACTTGCGCACCTGCATTGGCACCTGAGGGCAATGACAGCGCCCTCCCCGCGCCTAGACAAGCCATCAACATTTGCCAACCGCGACCAATCATTTTTTCGCCACCAATGATCCAGTCCAATGGAATGAAAACATCTTTGCCCTGCGTTGGGCCATTCATGAAGGGGCTGTTTAAGGGGAAATGACGACGGCCAATGCGAATGCCAGGCATGTTTGTCGGAATAAGTGCACAGGTGATCCCCCGTTCAGTTTCACGACTCAGCAAATGTTCTGGATCAAAACATTGAAAGGCCAAACCTAAGACGGTGGCCACCGGTGCTAAGGTAATATAGCGTTTATCCCAATTTAAGCGCAGCCCAATAATGTTTTTTCCTTCAAATTCACCATGACAAACAATACCGCTATCTGGAATAGAGGCGGCATCTGAACCGGCCGTCGGACCAGTCAAAGCAAAGCAAGGAATTTCTTCACCAATAGCAAGACGCGGCAAATAATATTCTTTTTGTGCGGTCTCACCATATTTCAATAATAATTCAGCCGGACCGAGCGAATTTGGCACCATCACAGTAGTCGCAACAGTTACACTACAACCATTGATGCGCGTTAAGATCGCCACTTGTGCATAGGCAGAAAAACCTAAGCCACCATATTCTTTGGGAATAATCATGGCCCAAAAACGTTCTTTTTTTATAAAGTCCCACATCTCTGGTGGTAGATCGACACGCTTATGCGTAATATCCCAGTCATCTACCATAGCGCATAATTGGTTCACTGGTCCCTCTAAAAAAGCTTGCTCTTCAATGCTTAAGTGTGGGCTTGGAATACTTAGACATTTTTTCCAATCAGGTTTGCCAGAAAATAATTCACCTTCCCAACCGACAGCACCAGCAGCTAAGGCTTCTTGCTCTGTTTTAGATAGGGCTGGCATGGCTTTGCGAAAACCATAAAACAGTGGTTTGCTCAATAATATACAGCGCAATGGTCGGACATTTAATATTAACAGTAGTAATAAAGCAATGGCCCAGTAAATGATTAAGCTTGTCAATGATATGTAAACTAAGAATGAAAGCAGTAATAAGCCAATAACAAGAGAAACACTCCAGATCCATAATGACATATTATGATAAGCA
>JAZGGN010000050.1:0-6979 GCA_036480475.1 Gammaproteobacteria bacterium | reverse complement strand
ACTGTAAGTTGGCGGCGATTAAAACAGCGGCTCATGAAATTGTTTGTGTTTGTCATTATCTATTACTACTGTAATTCTAAATAAACCTCAGCCCGAGATGAGACACTAAAAATAATCCCGACCCAGTGTAACATACCGCACCACACGTCAAAACAAAACATTAAGTTTGATTTCTATCCAGTACCGAGGAGTTAAAAAAGAAAATGTGCGAGATGACACATATACCCGTCACCTTTCAAAAATGTAGCCAAGATGGGATGCGTCTGTCCCGCCATGTTGAGCGGAGAAAAGCTAACGTTCAGAGCTATTGGTAAACTTTACTTAAGTGCCCACTTTGAAAGGTGGGCAGACACAAAACTATAAGACTGATCCTGTGATTTAAATCACAGGATCAGAAAAGCTGATATAAATTATGACGCAGCAACACTACCCTGCTTCATCATCTTGACCTACTGCAATCAATTGAATTTCAAATATTAAGGTTTGGTTAGGACCAATCACGCCAAAGCCTTGTGCGCCATAAGCAAGATCAGAGGGAATAACCACTTCCCAGGTAGAACCTTCCGACATCAACTTTAACGCTTCACTCCAACCTGGAATAATTTGAGCTAAGTTAAAAGTAACAGCCGCGCCTTCAGAACTGTCAAACACAGTTCCATCTATCAGTGTGCCTGTATATTCTACAGTCACTGTATCATCTGCAGCTGGCTTTGTGCCCACACTTTTACCTTCATTAACCACCTTATATTGCAAACCACTTGGTAATACTTTCCAACCTTCCTTGCCTTTATTATTTTCTAAAAAGTCTACACCTTCTTTCTCATTTACTTCTGCCAATTCCGTAAATTGTTCAGCACGTCGCTCTATTAGATCCTGTTGAAAAGATTCTAGAGTGGCATCCATTTCCTGCTGCGACAACAATCTTTCGTCTCCTTTCATACCATCTGTAATGCCTTGTTCTAAAATATCTGGATCAACTTCAATTGCTTGTTCTTTAAAGTTACTGCCCAGATCAAAGCCAATGGTATAGCTTAATTTTTCTTTCTGTGATTTTAACTCAACCTCAGCAGCATAGGCAGAAGTCACACAAAAACCCAATAGTATAGTCGAAATGACTGGTATTCTCATTGATAATCCCCTTTGTTTACCCAAAACTAAAACAAGGACACATACTAACGTGCATCGTATATATTTGCAAAACATTTATTGCATTCATTACTAAATTTAGCTTTCTCCGCTCAACACGGCAGGACAAATGCTACCCTCTTTGACGGATAACGGGTACATACCTATGCTCCACAACTCATAAGTAGACTTTAGTTGAGAAAATCAGGATAATGTGCTCATCAAAGTTAGGTTTCCCCCAGATCCAGTTAGCTGAGACAAGTGCAAGAAATATCCTTAAATGTGCTATTGCTACACTTTATGATAAATTTTTAGAGAAGGAACTTCACCGCTTAATTTAAGGGAAGCCTGTCTTCTGGTAGCAGGATAGGCTATTTTTTTGTACCACCCTCTAAATCAAGTATTTATACGATTTACCTTCCCACAATTGTCTTTTCTAGGTTTATACCCGTTATCCTTCAAAGAGAGCACTTAATTAAGGTTTCCCGATAGCTCTGAAGTTTAGCTTTTGGCACCCAGATTGGGTGTAGATTTGGATAAAAACAAGATGGGGACTTTGATAACACTCAGGCCAACGACGAACTGGCTGAACCTGTTTCTTATCTCGAACTGAGGGATTATATGCATATGGATATTAGCATTTTCGACTTGTTCTCTATCGGTATTGGCCCATCCAGCTCACACACTGTGGGTCCAATGCGTGCAGCACGAAAGTTTGTGCTTGACTTACAAACACGACAAAAATTAAACCAAACTACTCGCATTCAAATTGACCTCTATGGCGCTTTGGCATTGACGGGCCTCGGTCATGGATCAGATACAGCCCTTTTAAATGGTTTGGAAGGAAAGTGTCCAGAAGAGATTGACCCTGTACAAATTAAACCACGAGCGCAAGCCATCATCGCTGAAAAGCAAATTTGTCTCCTGGGAAAGCAAGCGATCACCTACGAACATCAGCGAGACTTTTACTTACATCAAAAAGAATGCTTACCCAAGCACAGTAATGGTATGCGCTTTAGTGCTTATGATAAATTCAATCAACAAATTGCGACTGAAGACTATTATTCTGTCGGTGGTGGATTTATTATCAACGAGGAAGATTTCAATAAAGTGCCATCTCCTACACATCTGCCCTACCCGTTTACTACTGCCGCTGAATTATTACAACAATGCCACGATCATCACATAAGCATCGATGAGATCATGTGGGCCAACGAACGAGTATGGCGTAGTGAAGATCAGATCCGTAGTAGCATATTAAAAATTGCCAACATTATGGAAGATTGTATTCATCATGGTTGTCATGCTGAAGGGCAATTGCCTGGTAGCTTGCATCTTGAGCGACGTGCGCCCGCACTATATAGAAAATTACAATCCAGTCATGGTATTCATTCTATTCATGAAGATGCCGATATTATGAATCGCCTTAACCTTTATGCCATGGCAGTTAATGAAGAAAATGCCGCGGGTGGCCGTATTGTTACAGCACCCACGAATGGTGCTGCCGGTATTATTCCTGCTGTCATGGCTTACTATAAAAATTTTCACCAGCAAGCCAATCAAAACGGTTTACTAAAATATTTTTTAACGGCGGGTGCTATCGCCATTCTTTATAAAAAAAATGCCTCTATTTCAGGTGCTGAAGTAGGTTGCCAAGGTGAAGTTGGCGTCGCAGCTTCCATGGCTGCCGCTGGTTTAACTGCCGCGCTTGATGGCAGCATAAGCCAAATTGAAAATGCAGCAGAAATTGCAATGGAGCACCATCTAGGAATGACCTGCGATCCCGTTGCTGGTCTCGTACAGATCCCTTGTATTGAACGTAATGCCATGGGAGCGGTCAAAGCCGTCAACGCGGCACGAATGGCACTGATTGGTGATGGCCAGCATAAAGTTTCTTTAGATAAAGTGATCCAGACAATGAAGGAGACTGGACGAGATATGATGAATATTTATAAAGAAACTTCGCAAGGCGGTTTAGCGGTGAATGTCACGGAATGCTAACTAGATCAAAAACACTAAAGATTTTTATCAGTGCTGATCTTGGTATCCCCCTTGTGAGATGTACTATTACTTCCTAAGTCTGAAATTACTTGGTAAATTGCTTGTGTCCCTGAAGTGATAGAAAAATTTTCTAATTTAATCTGGATCTCACTAATATTTGCTTGTACCGCATCAATCGCCCGTAATAATGTATTCGCATCCAATGCTTCTTCATTGATCACCGTACTTAAACCTTCGTTAGCACCAAATTTTGCATTATCAATTTGATCACCGCGACTGGCCTTTGTTGACAGGGGAATAAAAATGTGTGGCTTTTTTAATGCAAGCAATTCATAGACAGAGTTTGACCCTGAACGTGAAATGACAATATTGGCCGCAGCCAATAGATCAGGTAATTCATCATTGACATAGTCAAACTGTTGATAACCACTGAGATTATCATAACTGTGATCCATTTTACCTTGGCCACAGAGATGAATGATATTAAACTTTTCCACTAATTGTGGCAAAGCTGCACGCACAGTTTGATTGATTAAAGCTGATCCTAAACCACCACCAGAAATTAAGAGCACATCTTTATCCGTATTAAATTGGCAATAAGATCGCCCTCGCGCAGCACACCCATGAAATAATTCTTCACGTAATGGCGCACCAGTGACAATCACTTTATCTTGTTTTTTAAAAAATTTTTTACTTTTTGGGTAAGTAATACAGATTTTACTTACAAAAGGTAAAGATAAACGATTAGCCAGTCCTGGCGTCAGATCTGATTCATGCGCAATCACTGGGATACGGCGCAACCATGCGGCCACAACAACCGGCACAGAAACAAAGCCACCTTTAGAAAAAATAAGGCGCGGTTTTATTTTACGTAGTAAAAAGAAGGATTGTCCCGTCGCAAACAATATTTTAAACGGATCAATAAAATTTTGCCAACTGAAATAACGACGTAGCTTCCCCGATGCGATCGAGTAAAAAGGGATTGTGTGATTACTAACTATCTGTTTTTCAATACCCTGCGCCGAGCCAATATAAGCCACTTGCCAACCTTCATGCAAGCACTTATTAATCACTGCAATATTAGGCGTGACATGGCCTGCAGAACCACCGCCAGTAAATACGATACATTTTGCGGACAACGTCTTGTTGTTTACTTTACTCATGCTGGAAGTTATCCTCTAAAAATACTTTAACCTGGGAAAGCATACCATGAATACCATCGTGATTAAAAATGCAACTTGCATGGATGTCCCTATTCTGTTAAATTTTATCAAAGAATTAGCAGATTATGAAAAACTATCCTCTGAGGTAATCGCCACAGAAAAGGCAATTACCGAAACATTGTTTGGCGAACAATGCTATGCAGAAGCATTGATTGCTCACAAAGGTAATCAAGCTGCCGGTTTTGCTTTGTTTTTTCATACCTATTCTACTTTTTTGGCGCAACCTGGACTTCACCTAGAAGATCTTTATGTAAAACCACAATGGCGTAACCAAGGAATAGCGAAACAATTGTTAATTCATCTTGCGCAATTAGCAAAACAAAGAAAGTGTGGTCGGATTGAATGGTCTGTTTTAAAATGGAACAAGTCCGCAATTAAGTTCTATCAGCGCATTAATGCGCTGCCATTAGATCAGTGGATGACTTTCCGACTGGCCAACGAGGCATTAGATAAGCTTGCGCAGCAAAAGTAAGTACGCCAGCCCTAACTAACCCCAGTTCGAGATAACTGGGATCAACTAATTTAAAATCTCACTCTTTGCTCACATCAAATTTCTGCATTAACCCGCATAATAAGCACATCGCATTCTGCCGCTTCCATAATTGCATTCGCGCTTGAATTCAATAAGTGCGAAAACCCGTGACGGGCATGACTACCAACGATGATCAAATCGATGTCTAACTCTTTGGCGAGTTTTAGTACTTGCTTTTTTATTGGTCCATATTCAATGCGCTGTTCTGTCTCTGCTACCCCTAGCTTTTTACCTAGCTTAGCAATTTCTTTTTTAGCGCGCATAACGACTCTATTTTTCATATCAGCAGCTAATGGGTGATCATAGGTTGGGATGTCTTCAATAACATGAGCTAATGTTAACTTTGATGAGTATGTTTTAGACATTTCAGCCGCTTCTTCGGTCACTTTTTGAGCTAGTGCGGTCAATTCTGCGACTAATAATACATGCTTATACATAAATCCCCTCCTTGGCGTTAAAAGTTCTTTTTCTAGGTTGAAGTGTCTAAATATTCTAGACGAAATATAAATTTATGCCAACGAACTAAAATATATTTTGTAATTATTCATTAAAAGTTCGCCCATTGTTCGTTCCTCCCTGTAGAAAAACAGGAAGATTATTCCGCGACGGTTCTTAGCCAATCCTTAGGCATTAAAAATTGCTCATACAAACGTGCCTCCTCACTGCCTGCTGCAGGTTCCCAATTATAAGTCCAACTGACTTGTGGTGGCAGTGACATCAAAATAGACTCAACACGCCCTTCAGATTGTAAGCCAAATAAGGTTCCGCGATCATACAGTAGATTAAACTCAACATAACGACCACGACGATAGCATTGAAAGGCGCGCTCACGCTCGCCATAGAATTGTGATTTGCGGCGTATGACAATGGGCATATAGGCCGGTAAGAAATGATCACCAACACTGCGCATAAAAGCGAAGCTTGTGTCAAAACCCCACTCATTTAAGTCATCAAAAAATAAGCCACCAATGCCTCGGGGTTCATTACGATGCTTCAGATAGAAATAATCATCGCACCATTTTTTATAACGTGGATAGACATCTACTCCAAAGCTTTGACAAGCATCATGGTTTCGTTGGTGCCAATGTTGGCAATCTTCGACAAAACCGTAGTAAGGCGTTAAATCCATACCACCACCAAACCACCAGATCGGCGGCTTATTTGTTTTTTCAGCATAAAAAAAGCGAATATTGGCATGGGTGGTTGGCACATAGGGGTTGAGCGGATGCACGACGATAGACAAGCCTAAAGCTTGAAAAGCATAGCCATGTAGCTCAGGACGTGCTTTCGTCGCGGCGGGTGGCAGCGCCTGGCCACAAACATGAGAAAAATTAATACCCGCTTTTTCAAAGACACGGCCTTGTTTGAGGATCCGAGTGATCCCCCCTCCTCCTTCTCTATGCTGCCATTGGTCTTGCTGAAATTGTGCTTGCCCTTCTTCAGTGGCGAGCGCATGGCAGATCTTATCTTGTAATGCCAACAAATAGTCTTTAATTGTGTGGATATGGTTGTGCATTAAGTAAACTGGCTCATAATGAATTTCACTTTGAGTTTAGTATTGGTAATTTGCAAAAATATGTCTTTATCATGTATCATTTCCATTCTAAGCAGGGAAAGTTATGATAATTAGAATAAAATTAAATCAATAAGATAAATATTTTATCTAAATTGTGTCGACCTTTCCCTATAACATTTTTGAGGAATATACCATGAAATACAGATATTATCTTTTACTCCCTCTCATTTTTTTGTTAACCAACTTTGCAATGGCTTACCAGCTATGTGAAGTTGACGACGATGATGATGTTGAAATTTCTCATTGTATTGCAGGCACGGTTACGAGTATGCAAGATATCGGCAACGATAAATTTGAATACACCATTGAGGACTATAAGGGGCGTACTGAAATTATAGATACGGATGATTTAAAGATTTATTTGAATGAAGATAGATTTATACCCTTAGAAGCAGTAGAAATAAGAGTTTTAGAAGCTGAAATGGCAGCAGCGTTTGAGCATGAAGGTTGGCTTTTCCTGACGCGGGCTACGAAGGAGCCTGATGTAGACCTAGGTATACATTTTGTGACACTAGGCAGCGA
>JAZGGN010000049.1:0-2149 GCA_036480475.1 Gammaproteobacteria bacterium | reverse complement strand
TGATTATCCTGCCTTTCGTGATGCCTTGGGTAAATTAAGCTTAAATGATGCCGCTTTATTTTACGAGCCAGAAAGTTCAGACATGCTGGGCTTCGGGTTTCGTTGCGGTTTTCTTGGCATGTTACATATGGAAATTGTGGCTGAGCGTTTATCACGTGAGTATGATCTGGATTTAATTACAACGGCACCGACCGTCATCTACGAAGTGGAAATGACCAATGGTGAAATGCAAACGATTGATAACCCTTCTTCCCTACCGTCTGTCAATGAAATTAAAGAAATGCGCGAACCCATCGTGCAGGCCAATATGCTATTGCCGCAGGACTATTTAGGTAATGTCATCACACTCTGTATTGAGCGTCGTGGTGTGCAAACGCAACTACAATACATGGGTAAACAAGTTTCGTTGAGTTATGAATTACCGATGGGTGAAGTCGTGCTTGATTTTTTTGATCGACTAAAATCTGTTAGTCGTGGTTATGCTTCTTTGGATTATCATTTCATACGTTTTCAAGCCGCGCCCCTGGTAAAGTTAGACATCTTGATCAATAGTGAACGTATAGAGGCTTTGTCATTGATCATCCATAAAGATTCAGCTTATGCACGTGGCCGTTCTCTGGCAGAAAAAATGCGCGAAGTGATCCCACGGCAAATGTTTGATGTGGCCATCCAAGCCGCTTTGGGCAATCATGTTATTGCGAGGCAAACCGTGAAAGCGTTGCGTAAAAATGTAACCGCGAAGTGTTATGGCGGCGATATTTCACGCAAGAAAAAACTACTTGAGAAGCAAAAAGCGGGTAAAAAACGCATGAAGCGTGTTGGCAAAGTGAGCATACCGCAAGAGGCTTTTTTAGCCGTGTTTAAGTCTGACACAAAATCATCTTGAGCTTAGGACGGGTAACGGGTATAACAGCGCGGTGTCTTTGCTTATTTTTGCTGCGCTATTTGATGAGCGCAGTATCCAAATCCAATACTGACTTGAAAATAAAGACTAAAAATAAATTAAATATGTTGTAAATCAAAAAGATAGGCTCAAGTTTAAACATCGATCTGGATCCTGCGGTCAAGCCGTCAGAGCCTGGCCTGGACTTGATCCAGGGGTGACAGATACGTTGAGTCCACACCAATTGATGCGTCGATACCTCAAGGCGCCGTTTTCAGTATCTATTTTGACGATGATCTGTTAGGATCTGTCGCTTTGGTGGGCAGAATGCGGGTAGAGCTGTTAGGTTTAACCAGGTAGTTTATAGAGACTTTAGTAGATGGGCATAAATTTTGAGTTAATACTGGTCCTTTTGGTTGTCGTCAGTGGCGCTATCATGCTAACGGACAAGCTTTTTTTTGCGGCGAAACGCAAGCAGGACCAGCAACATTCAAGTCTTGTCGAGTATGCGCGTTCATTTTTCCCCATTTTTTTAATCGTATTATTATTACGTTCTTTTTTGGTCGAGCCGTTTCGTATTCCTTCTGGTTCTTTAGAGCCGACATTATTGGTTGGTGATTTTGTTTTTGTTAATAAATTTCAATATGGTTTGCGCTTACCAGTGATAAATCGCACGATTATCCCAATCAGCGAGCCAGAGCGGGGAGACATCACGGTATTTCGTTGGCCGCCTAATCCCTCATTGAATTATATTAAACGTATTATTGGTCTACCGGGGGATCATATTCTTTATATCGATAAACAATGGATCATTAATGGTGAAGCTGTGCCGCAAGAAGTCACCGGCTATATCATTAATAGTGATCCTGAAGGACGTCGTTGGAAAGTTGAGAAACGTCTGGAAACATTGAATGGTAAAGAATATACGATCTATGTACGGCCAGACATTGAGGCAAAAGATCTTGAGGTGACTGTGCCACCAGGGCATTATTTTGCGATCGGTGATAATCGTGATGACAGCAGTGATAGTCGTTACTGGGGATTTGTGCCGGAAGAAAATTTAGTCGGTGAAGGATTCTTGGTGTGGATGAGTTGGGACTCAATGGCTAAAAAGGTACGCTGGGAGCGTATTGGTAATCGTATTCGTTAAGGAACGCGCACGAAATAACTTCCCGGTTTTGCGCTCAGATTTATGCCAGGTTGGATTTGTTTCGATTGAGAAAAACCGCAGGATTACCCAGGGTAATTTGAGGATTTTTCGATTGA
>JAZGGN010000048.1:0-5883 GCA_036480475.1 Gammaproteobacteria bacterium | reverse complement strand
AACCCTCCTATTGTTTCAAGAAGCGCTCAACTATTTAGGTACAGTTGCAGCCAATAATGGCAGAATTTTATTTGTTGGCACGAAGCGAGCGGCACAGCAAATCATTATGGAGCAAGCCATGCGTTGTCGTATGCCTTATGTGAATCATCGTTGGTTAGGCGGGATGTTAACCAATTATAAAACGGTGCGTCAATCGGTTAAACGTTTGAAAGAGCTTGAAGAAATGCGCGATAAAACAGGTTTTGAGGGTATGATTAAAAAGGAAGCGCTGCAATTAACTCGTCAATTAGAAAAATTGCAACGTGGTTTTAGCGGTATTAAGGAGATGGGTGGATTGCCGGATGTACTATTCGTTGTTGATGTAGGCTATGAAAAAATCGCAGTACAAGAAGCAAAGCGATTGAAGATCCCTGTGGTTGGTATTGTTGATACAAATAATAGTCCAGAGGGGGTTGATTACATCATTCCTGGCAATGATGACGCGATGCGTGCGATTGATTTTTATGTGCAGCATGTGGTTGAAATGATTATGGAAGCGAAGGCCAATAATGCCAGTATGGCAGAAGAAAAACAGGAAAAAACAGCACCAACGGTTATTATTGAAACGACGAAGTCTCAAGGATCTAAAAAATCTGAGCAAGTGGTACAAGATCCACAGGAAGGTTCAGTACAAGAACCGGAGGGGACATAACATGACAATTTCTCTCGACCTGATTAAGAAGCTTAGGGAAGCAACTGGTGCGGGTGTGGTTAAGTGTAAGGAAATATTGCAAAAGGTAGGCGGTGATATTGATAAAGCGGTTTCTGAGTTACGTAAACTTGGTGCTGCCAGTGCAGATAAAAAGGCAAGTCGTACTGCTGCTGAAGGTAAGATTGCGATTAAAGTTAAAGAAGATGGTTTTGCTGCAGTCATGTTGGAAATTAACAGTGAAACTGATTTTGTTGTTAGAGATGAAAATTTTATTAATTTTTCTGATCTGACAACGCAGCTCGCTTTGGCTCATGAAGTAGAGTCTATTGACGATTTAGCTAAGTTAAAGACGGGTGTTAATGGTGAGACGATTGAAGATGCTCGGCAAGCATTGATTATCAAAATTGGCGAAAATATCAAACTTCGTCGTCTCGTGTTGATGCAGATTGAAGAAGGATCAACGATTGGATCATATGCGCATGGTAACCGTATTGGTGTGCTTGTACATATTACAGGGGGTGATGAAGCATTGGCAAAAGATATTGCCATGCATATTGCGGCTAGTCGACCGATTGTTGTCCAGCGTGATGACGTACCTGATGAGCTTGTTGTTAAAGAGCGTGAAATTTACACGGCACAAGCACAGGCAAGCGGCAAACCAGAAGAAATTATTGCTAAAATGATTGAAGGGCGTGTTAATAAATTTTTGGATGAGGCCAGTTTGCTCGGCCAACCTTTTGTCAAAGATCCAGGCGTTACTGTGGCTCAGTTATTGCGCAATGCTGAAGCTGAAGTGGTTAAATTTGTGCGTTATGAAGTGGGCGAAGGTATAGAAAAGAAAACTGAAAATTTTGCTGAGGAAGTGATGGCTCAAGTGAAGGGTAAAGAATAAGCTATGTCTGAATTAAAGTATCGCCGAATTGTATTAAAGTTAAGTGGTGAAGCTTTACTGGGTAAAGCGTCATTTGGCATTGATCCGGCTGTACTTGATCGTATCGCAAAAGAAATTTTAAAACTTGTCGAAATGGAAGTACAAGTGAGTTTGGTGATTGGTGGTGGTAATTTATTTCGTGGCAAAGCCTTATCGGAAGTCGGATTGGGTCGTGTTGCGGGTGATCACATGGGTATGTTAGCCACCGTGATGAATGGTTTAGCCCTGCGTGATGCTTTAGAGCGTATCAATTTGTCAGTGCAAATATTATCCGCCATTCCCATGATTGGAGTTGTGGGTGCTTATAATTATCGTAAAGCCATTAAGAGCTTAGAGGCAAAGCAAGTTGTGATTTTCACTGCAGGCACAGGTAGTCCATTTTTTACGACGGATACAGCTGCGTGTTTGCGTGCGATAGAAATTGACGCGGATGTTGTATTAAAAGCAACAAAAGTTGATGGCATATATTCTGCTGATCCGGTCAAAGATCCAAATGCTGAATTTTTCGATTATTTGACTTACGATGAAGTGTTGCAGAAGGACTTAGCAGTTATGGATTTAACTGCAATTTGTCTATGTCGAGACCACCATATGCCATTGCGTGTATTCAATATTAATAAGCCAGGGGTATTAAAGTCAATTGTATTGGGTAATAAAGAAGGAACCCGTGTAGGAGACCGTAATGATCAATGAAATTAAACAGGATGCAGAACAACGCATGCAGAAAACAATGGTTGCTTTGCAAAATGAATTTTCGCGTATGCGCACAGGTCGTGCACACAGTGGTTTACTAGAGAATATTACCGTTGACTATTATGGTAATGAAAGCCCTCTGAATCAAGTTGCCAGCGTGACGGTGTCTGATGCACGTACTTTACAGATATCACCGTGGGAAAAGGCCATGGTCACGGTCATTGAAAAAGCGATTATTAATTCTGAGCTGGGTTTAAATCCTGTTGTTACTGGGCAGATCATTCGAGTGCCAGTCCCCCCGTTAACCGAAGAGCGGCGTAAAGAAATGATTAAATTAGTACGCAGTGAAGCGGAAAGTGGACGTGTTGCCGTACGTAATGTCCGTCGTGACGCGAATACGCATTATAAGGAACTGCTAAAATCAAAAGACATCAGTGAAGATGAAGAACATCGTGCACAGGATGCGATACAGAAACTGACCGATAAATTCATTGCTGAAATTGATAAATTGCTGAGTGCTAAAGAAACCGATTTGATGCAAATCTAATAATACTGTGTGATAGCTCATTCCCTGTTTTATAGGGCCAAGTTTCATAATTCAAGGTTTTTTTCTAATCCGTCCTACAGTTCCGTCATCTCTGGGCCGTGACCCAGGGATGACGGAGTATCTCTGTCTTAGTGATCTGGGAGCAAGCGTAGCCTGGATTGCGCTTGCTACGCTTACTTTTTCTAGGTTAAGTACACGGGGTGATATCCAGAAAATGGTTGATAACAATAGCGGCAAATATTCAATCCCAGAAGGTGAGTCCTATCAAGCAGGCTCTAACAATACTGTATTGGCAAACAAACTTAGAATTAGCTCTGTGGGAGAAATGGAAAAGGTTGAGGCAACCTTACTGCAAAAAGCCGATGAGAAAATGATAGATATTTACAGTGTTAATCATCAATTTAACACAGAAGATGTGTGTGATTTACATAGATTGTGGCTTAGTGATGTATATACTTGGGCGGGTAAATATCGTACAGTTAACATGTCAAAGGGTGGGTTTCAATTTGCCGCAGCACATTTAATACCAAAATTGATGCAAGATTTTGAAAAAAAAATTTTAAAGAAATACACACCAACGCACGTAACAAATAAAAAACAACTTACCGAAGCATTAGCTATTGTTCATGTGGAATATATTTTAATCCATCCATTTAGAGAAGGTAATGGTCGTTTGGGGAGAATGTTAGCTACCCTGATGACTCTGCAAGCTGGTTTTCCAATTTTAGATTTTAACGATATTACGACTGGAAGTAATCGTGAGCGTTATTTTAGTGCGGTTCAGCAAGGTATGGATTGTAATTACGAACCAATGGCTAAAGTCTTTGAACAAGTGATTAAAGACTCGTACTGAGAAATACTAAGTGCCTTTTTTACCCGTTTTTTTAGGTAAAATCTTTTCCAACCGTTTTACGTCCACACCTTCTATCGCGCTTGAGCTGATGACGTTTTGGCGTATAGCTTCGCTGCGAGCTTTGGGATCACGTAGATACTTATTTGATTTCGATAGTGGTTCATCTTTCATAGGGTAATTATAGCACATATTAACATAGGATGATACCCAAATGTTTCTTTATTTATCGTTATAAATCAAAGAATTATGAGAGTTTCTCGCTGTCAACTGGTTCCCCCGGGCGTATCTGCATCACATAGCAGTCACTGACCCCATCAAACGCTTGCTTCACAAACACAAAACCTGCTTTTTCATAGCAACGGATCGCTCGTTTATTAGTGATGGCTGGATCAATAAAAATAATATTGGCATCAAAATTTTCAAAAATGAGGTCGGTGAAAGATTTAACGATCAGCGTACCATATCCTTTATTAAGGTTGTTTTCTTCGGTGATGAATAAGTCAATACAAAATGTACACGGCGCTTCTTGCGTGAATAATCCTTTAACATCTTTACATTTCATCCGATAGGCATATAAATCACAGCATACAATATAGCCAATCGCTTGTGTCCCTGAATAAATGATGAAAGGATAATCATAGCCATTGCCAGCAATTTTTTGATGTATATATTCAGCGGATTCATAACCTTCGATAAACCAGACATCTTTGACATGTGGTTTTTCAATCCACATTTGCCAGAGTGTCAAATGTGTTTCCTGCATCGGTTGAAATGAAATTTTTGCTTGTTGCCACAAGCTTGTCATCTCTTGCAGATCCGTTTTTTCAAATGATTTCCCAGATGTTTTTAATTTTTTCTCGATAAAGTTAAAACGATGATTGAATTTTTTATTGGCATGGCGCAGTGCAGTTTCCGGATCGAGGCCTAAATGTTGTCCGAGACTAACCGTTGCAAATAATAAATCACCATATTCTTCCACAATTTTATCTTGGTTATCCTGCTGTGTGAGGGCTGTTTTTAATTCAGCAGTTTCTTCCTGTATTTTGTCAAAAACAGCTTCTTTATCAGGCCAAGCGAAACCAACTTTAGCGGCGTGTTTCAATAGACCGATGCTGCGCATTAATGCAGGTCTTTGTTGTGGGACTTCATCAAGGATGTTTTTGGACGTTGCTTTTTCTTTCTTTTTGGCATGTTGCCAATGTGCATCCACTTGCTCGGCAGTCATTTTCTGGCGTTGCTTGAGTGGTGCTAATCGCCGTTCGCGTTTATCTAGGATAGACTGGGCAATGTCATCAAAATTAAATAAAGATTGTTCTTCGGCAAGTTGCGCATAAAAAATAATGTGGTAGAGTAAGTCACCAAGCTCATCTTTAAATGCTGTGCTGTCCTCATGCTCTATCGCATCCATGAGTTCGTAAACTTCTTCCAGCGTTAATATGCTCAGGCTTTTTGTGGTTTGTGCCTGTGTCCAGGCACAGCCTGCCTGGCTACCTCGTAACTCTTTTAGCATTTGTATGACTTTGCTGAGTATACTCATCATGAGTGGGAGGTGATGCGTCTGGCATCAACAACGTTTTTAATATGCTTTATTTTATCTAATAAGCGACTCAAGCTAGATAAGTCATTGATCTCTACGGTTAAATCAACAGTTGCTAAATTTTCTTTTTTATCAATATCAGTTTTGAGCGCAAGCACATAAGTTTTTTCATGGGTTAACAAACTAGTAATATCACGTAGTAGGCCGTGACGGTCATGGACTTCAATATGAATATCAACCGAATAATGACTTAAGGCTTTTTCTCCCCAGGAAACAGGGATGATGCGCACTTGTTGTCGTTCACTGGCATTCAGTATGTTAGAGCAATCCTGTTGATGAATGGCTATACCGCGACCCAGGGTAATATAACCAATAATTTCTTCACCAGGGATGGGTTGACAGCACTTGGCAATATGGGTCATTAGATTACTGCTACCTTCAACTAAAATCTCACTGGGTGCTTGTTTTTTAGGTTTGCTAGTACGTTTAAATTGCTCTTCTTTGGTTTTGTCAGTCGGTGTTAATTTATTGATGATTTGATTCGCGCTGACTTCACTGCGTCCCAAAGCGGCGAGCAAATCATCGCCTTTTTTGAAATTAAATTGCTTGGCCAAAGACTCATAGTTAATCT
>JAZGGN010000047.1:0-2106 GCA_036480475.1 Gammaproteobacteria bacterium | reverse complement strand
TGGTATACTGAAACACGTGACAGAGGCAAAAACAATGGAAGCGCGCTTGCAGTCATGGTTGGATTGCTATGTTGACCTGATTGAACGCTGGCAACGACTGTTGGCGAATTTGCGTACCAGCAGCACGATGAATTTAACCATGTTTTACGTGGCGACACGGGAGTTGCTTGATATTACGCAAACTTCTTTACAAGCAACTGATTAATTTCTTCTCTCCCATGCTGCATGGCTAATATGTAGACCAACCAAGCGGGCAATAAGGATGGCAACATAGAGCTGGCCGGCGACTGCTTCCAGGCTGGCAAAAACACGCGCAGGTGTGCTGATCGGTATAATATCACCATAGCCTAGTGTGCTGATGGTCACGAAACTTAAGTAGATGAATTGCCCAAAATAAAATCGGTGTGAAAAAAGATAACTATAGTCTGCATGGATCGGTACATTAAATTCAAATGATCCCGGGATGAAATTTTCAATAAATGTATAAATAAATGCCCAAATGATGCCAATCAGTAAATAGCCGCAGATAGAGCCGTAAATTTTATCCGCAGTGACCCTTTTGTAAGTCAACACATAGCGAATAATGGTATAAGTTGTTAATAAAAAGAATCCTATTTCTAATAATAGTCCAAAAAGTAATAAATTTGAACTCTGCAAAATGATATTAAACCACATGATGGTGAAAGCCAGGGTTGCCATGAGGATAGCAATGGTTAAGATGCTGCGGTTATCACTAATGACATAAATGCCCATAATAAGTAAGATAGTTACGAATAACTCTAAAATAAGAATGTAAGCAGAATACTGTTCGTGCACAATAGGAAAGGTGATTAACATGGCAAGCAGTGCAATAAGCAATAAAAGCAAGCGGTAACGCAGGATAAACATGTTAATTAAGCGATTAAGATTTTTTTGCATAGGTGTTGATGTCTATAGGGATTGGTATAATCCTAAAAAAAGCAGTTGATCGCTTTCTAGCCGCTTGCTTACGGTCTTCCAAGCAAGCGCTGAGGTTGGGTTATTTATCTTCAGGCTCTAAGATAATATACTCCTTGCTGATAACGGGGTAAAGTAATCTTATGCAATTTAAAGATCGACACGAGGCAGGTAAAGCGCTGGCCAAAGCGTTGTTGGCATATAAACAGTTAAATGATGCGATTGTCTTGGGGTTGCCCAGAGGTGGTGTTGTCATGGCGTACGAGATAGCCGTTGCTTTGAAATTACCGTTAGATGTCTTTTTAGTGCGCAAATTGGGTGTGCCAGGGCAAGAAGAATTAGCTTTTGGAGCGATTGCCAGTGGGGGGATCACCTATCTCAATGAAGATATTGTAAGATCATGTGCCATGAGTGAGTCTGCAAAAGCACACATGATACAACAGGAGCAAAAAGAGTTGATACGGCGCGATCAAGTCTATCGTCAAGGACGTGAATTTCCAGATCTGCAGGATAAAACGGTTATTTTAGTGGATGATGGCATAGCGACGGGTGCCACTTTGCTTGCGGCAGTTCGTGGCTTACGTAAAACACAGCAGCCGGATAAAATTATCACGGCGGTGCCGGTAGCGCCATCTTCTGCAGTTAAAAAGTTGCGATCGGAAGTAGATAAAATGATTTGTTTATTAATACCGGAGTTTTTTTCCAGTATTGGTCAGTTTTATGTTAATTTTGAGCAAGTGGAAGATGAAGAAGTGTTACAACTTCTAAAAAAAGTAACAGACATTTAGAAAATAAATTTTGGAGAAAAAAATGGAAACCCCTTCGAACATGATGCCTTTAGGCACAATAGCGTCTGCATTTAGTTTACTCGATACACGGACAGATGAAATCGTTAAACTGAATGACCTCAAATCAGATAAAGCGACCGTGCTTATGTTTATTTGCAATCACTGTCCGTTCGTTATTCATATCGAATCAGTTTTAGTAGAACTTGTGAAAGAGTACCAGCAAAGCGGGGTAGAATTTATTGCGATCAGTGCCAATGATGTTAAAGATTATCCACAGGATGCCCCGGACTTAATGAAAGCACGAGCACTGGCGCATGGCTACAGCTTTTCTTATTTATATGATGAAACCCAGGAAGTTGCTAAAGCTTATGATGCGGCGTGT
>JAZGGN010000046.1:0-4747 GCA_036480475.1 Gammaproteobacteria bacterium | reverse complement strand
AGCGATGATTCTTACCACCACCGACACGCACTGCATATTTTTCTAAAGCACGCAGCCCAGGTGTGGTCTTGCGCGTACAAACAACATCCGCAGAATACTCTTTAATTTGCACAACCGCATGATTGGTCACGGTGGCAATGCCGCACATATGTGCCAATAAATTTAAGGCGGTCCGCTCAGCAGCAAGTAAGGCACGGGCATTGCCACGCAGTGTCGCCAAAGTTTCACCTGCGCCGACATCCGCACCATCCACCACACGAATATCGATGGTCACTCCAGGATCGAGGATTTGAAATGCGCTCAGCGCAGTTTGCAAACCACATATCCGACCTGCTTGCCGACTCACTAACGTCGCCTCAGCAATCCTATCGCTGGCAATAATCGCCTGCGAAGTTATATCACCCGCATCACCTAAGTCTTCTTTCAGCGCTTGCCGGATCTGATCAGTAAATGTAAAAAGATAATCATTCATAAGCATTAAGAATATTTTTATTGTCTTACTACAAAAAACATTGTACACTATTGCCACAATAAAAACATCAAGGAGTAATGATGGCAGAAAAGGAGCAAGCTCAGCATGACAGCGGTTACAAACAGCTTTTCTCACACCCTGAGATGGTACGAGACTTACTGATTGGCTATTTTGGCGAAGATTGGATAAAAGACCTTGATTTTACAACGCTGGAAAGTAAAAACGTCAATTACGTTGACCGTAATCTGCGTAAAAAATCAGATGATATATTAACCCCAGTTCGGGATAATTGACTTGTTTAAACTTCGCCAAAAGCCCAATATTTTCGTTGAAGAAGCAGAAAAAATCGTTATGTACATTGAGTACACGCCTCTTTTTTCTGCTTCTTCGCCTCAATCTTGAACTTTTGGCTGTGGATTTACATATTGATAGAATTCCAGTCAAAGGTAGATAAATACATGGCGGTGAGATTGTTGTCCTACTTGGGATTACTTTATCAGGATATTATTAAAGAAGAAAAAGATAAATTGCGTCATGGTAAGCTACCACCGGTGTTACCACTGGTGGTGTATAATGGCCAGTATCGTTGGACAGCACCCTTGAATTTTCACGAATTATTAGATGACAGAATACCTGAGAAATTAAAAAAATATCAACCCAACTTACACTATTGGTTACTTGACGAAGGGCACGCCGATTTAAAAGATGATATAATTCGATCGGATAACGTTGTGGCGCCACTGATTGCCTTGGAGCAAGCAACCACGACAGAAAAAGCTTCACAAATTATCTGCCATTTGGCAAAATTACTAAGTGGACCAGAACACGATAGTTTAAAGCGGGCTTATATTGCCTATGTGAAGCGGGTATATATAGTCTTTCAGATAAAGATCTTTACATGTCAGATACATAACCAACTTAAGCCCCTATATTACAGTGGTTCTATGACGCATGAATGCTCAGGTGTAAAGATCTTTATCTGAAGATCTATAGAGTCAAAAAAAATGTACCTAACCTGGAAATCAACGAACTCTATGAGGTGAATCAAATGTTAGCAGAACGTGTTGAATCTTGGATGCAAGACAGAGAAAACAAGGGTAAAAAAAGAGGTGAAGAAAGAGGCAAAGTAAAAGGTCGGATTGATGGACTCACTGAGTTGGTCATGCAGCAAATTCAGCATAAATTTGGCACTTTACCATTACCAAGCACCTATCAAAAGCAACTGCAACAAATGACAGACGTTGAATTACTAACGTTAGGCAATTTACTTTTAGAAGCACAAACGCTGGATGATTTATTCTCACAAGTGGCATAGCAGTAAACAGTAATCTACCCTTCATCACTCTTTTTCCGGACCTACCCCGTTAAAAGCGCAAAAGCCCCAGATCAGTAATAGCTCAGCCCCCTATCCGAGATTGCCCAAATATCGACGTTTCTTACGACGGGGTGAGCGGTTACCCCAGATAAATATTCGATTTATCTGGGGCACATCACCATAGATGAGTAATTCTTCACTGATCTGTAAAAGACTAGTCTTATTCTTTAATAAGTTAAATTCATATATTTATTGAACAGTAAAAAACATATTGTTCAATTTGTGGTTATTTTAATTTATTTTGGTTAATTTTTAAACAAATAAATCAATAATAAAACTTCTTGTAAATAAACAAAACTTGCTGCGCAAAAAACATTAAAAAATCTAGTGAAAAATTTTACATATAGTCTATAATTTGTTTAATTGGATTATTTGTTTTCAAGGAGAGTAACATATGCGCCACCAACAACCTCAAATAAATGCTGAAGATCTTGCAATTATAAGGAAGCTACAGGAACGATGGAAAACCTTTCTCCATAATATGGGATCAGCGCAAAAATTGCAGGTGCATACCATGATTGAGCTTGCTGCTGTAGGTGGCTTAGGCATTGCTCATGATAATTTTACTTATCAATTGACCCTTGCGGATCAAAGTATATTAGTCGTCAATCAGCTAAATGGCAATGTAGTAGAAAATTTTTTCTACGGTGCAAATGCGATCGCCAGTGAGTCAGCGCTGGTACAAGCATTAGAGGAAAATGTTATAGAATTCGCTGTTGCAGATAATTTTACCTATCCATCTAATGTTACTGATCAAAATATACCAACCAGTCTCTCAGACTCAGATGAACACAGCTTAGAGAATAATCCAGTTGAAAATACTGGTAGTTTCAATCATCAAGATCTATCGCTTTCACCACAATCATTTGAAGGCTCATCTGAACTGAGTCAAACTGAAGCTAATTATGGCCTTAGTACTATTACAAGCGAAGTTGAAGCGAGTTACGGCCCTGCTACCATTACAAACAAAACTGAAGCCAGTTACAGCTACAGCACTATTTCAAATATTGACGAAAATGAAAATAGTATCGGCAGTGAATTAATAACCAATACTGATGGCGCAGAGGCAGCAGTAATTCCCTTGACATCCTCAACACAACTGGTCGAAACTACTGAGCCTCAACCACAAATGGCAGATCCAGAGATATTGACTGTTCCCGATGCACAAGTTGTTAATGAAGATACGACTCTTATTATAAATGGTATGAGTATCAGTGATACTGATGTTTCTGGTGGTGATTTAGAAACAACTTTAAGTGTAAGCAATGGCACAATCACACTTTCTTCTACCACAGGGTTGACTTTTTTTGATGGTGACGATGGGGCAACAAGTATGACCTTCACCGGAACACTCACCAATGTTAATACAGCAATAACCAATTTAACTTATCAAGGTAATACAGATTTCAACGGGATCGATAACCTTAACATCAGTGTGAACGATGGTAGTGCATTAGTTAATAACAAGAACATTGCGATCATGGTAAGTGCGGTCAATGATGCGCCGGCCTTAAGTGTCCCTGGAGCACAAACAGTTAATGAAGATACGGCCTTTGTGATCAACGGCACAACCGTTTCAGATATCGATGTGTCTGGTGATGATTTAGAAGTCACTCTCTCTGTAAACGATGGCACCATTACTTTGGTTTCAACCACAGGTTTAAATTTTTCTAGTGGCAACGATGGGTCAGAAAATATGGTTTTCACTGGCACACTTGCCAATATTAATACTGCGATAGCGACTTTAACTTATCAAGGAAATACCGATTTCAATGGCGCAGATAGTCTGAGTATCAGCGTGAACGATCAAGGGAATACCGGATTTGGTGGTGCCTTGGTTGATAGCGACAGTATTGCTATTACCGTCAATGCCGTCAATGATGCACCCACTTTAAATGTCCCCAGCGCACAAGCAACCAATGAAGACACCGCGCTTGTAATCAATGGCACAACCATTGCAGATGTTGATGCTTCTGATAATGATTTAGCAGTGACCTTGAGTGTTACCGATGGCACCATCACTTTGGCTTCAACCGCAGGCTTAAATTTTTCTGCCGGTAGTGATACGCAAGCCAGCATGACCTTCACCGGCACACTTGCCAATATTAATACCGCCATCGTTAGTTTAACTTATCAAGGCGATGCTGATTTCAATGGCACTGATACATTAAATATTTTTGTCAGCGATCAAGGCAATACTGGTAGTGGCGGCGTTTTGATGGATAATGATAGTATTGCCATTACCGTCAATGCCGTCAACGATGCACCGACCTTAAGTGTACCCGGAACACAAGTCGTTGATGAAGACACGGCCTTAGTCATTAATGGCACAACGATTTCGGACGTTGATGTGGCTGCTGGTGATTTAGAAATCACACTCTCTGTAGATAATGGCACAATCACCCTAGCTTCTACCACAGGCTTAAATTTCTCTGATGGTGATGATGGTCAAACAAACATGACCTTCACTGGATCTTTAACAAACATCAACAATGCCATCGCAACCTTAACTTACCAAAGTGATATTGGTTTCGGTGGTTTAGATGCCCTAAATATCAGTGTGGATGACAAAGGCAATACCGGTGGCGGATATTTAGTTGATAATGATAACATTGTTATCGCTGTTAATACTGTTAACGATGCCCCCGTTTTAAATATCCCTGGTGCGCAAGCTATTAATGAAGATACCGCGCTTGTCATTAATGGATCCAATATTAGCGATGTTGATGCTTTTGGCAATGACTTGGAAGTTATCTTAAGTGTCAGCAATGGCGCCATTACTTTAGCCTCTACGACAGGCTTAAATTTTTCTAATGGTGGCGATGGTCAAGCAAACATGACTTTCACTGGCTCGCTTTCTAACATCAATACCGCGATAGCCAGCTTAACGTATCAAGGCA
>JAZGGN010000045.1:0-2689 GCA_036480475.1 Gammaproteobacteria bacterium | reverse complement strand
ATCAATGCAGTGCGGCACAATTACCTTTGTCAGAAAAAAATCGCATCAGTCCCCGCGGGCAAGCGATACAGCAGTTATTAAAAAGCTTAGGCGAGATCTATGAAGCTGGATAAGCCTCCTCTGTTAGAACAAGCGTTCAAGCACTATGAGTCCGGTGAAATTCCTGAGGCCAAAACCATTTGCCAACAAATTATTAACCAAGATCCTAGTAATGCCCAAGCCATGCATTTACTGGCTTTACTGGGAATGCAGACAGGCGACATTGAGCAAGCAACTTTATATTTAAAACAAGCAGTAGCACTTGCACCAGACGATCCAACACTACACACCCATCTCGGCAATGTCTATAGCGCTAATAATGAACTTCAACTCGCAGAAAAATCGTATCAGCAGGCCATCCAATTAAAACCTGACTTTGCGATTGCCTACAATAACCTAGGACGCATTTATCACCGTCAGCAACAATGGCAACAAGCCTTAGAAAACTACAGTAAGGCCGTGAATGCGCAACCAGATTATATTGATGCGCACCATAATTTAGGATTACTATTTCTACAACAAGGTAAAGCTAAAGAAGCAAAGATCCAATTTAATAATGTCATAAAATTACATCCTTATGCTGTACAAGCACATTACCAATTGGCGAATTTGGCTATGCAAAACAATCAAATTGTTGAAGCTGAGAAGCATTATCTACAGATCCTATCCATCGATAAAGAACACGTGGATGCCATCAACAATTTAGGCGCCATTGCTTTAAAAAAACAGCAGCCACAACAAGCAATCGATTATTTCACACAGGCTCTAGCACTCGATAATCACCACATTGGCGCACGCAATAACATTGCCGCCACATTTCTACAAGGTGAGCGTTATGAAAACGCAATTACCCATTATGAAGAATTACTCGCACAGATCCCTGAAGATGTTGAAGCCAATTACAATATTGCCGTTGCTTATATGACTTTAGGTGAGCTTGATAAAGCCATCAGCCATTATCAGGCTGCTTTGAAGGGAGATCCAAATCATGCGGATGCCCTGACCAACCTTGGTATCATTTATTCAAAATTAAAAAAATATGATGATGCCAAACATGTTTTTCAAGCGGCTCTCAATCTCAAACCTGAAGATCAAGCCATTGCTTATATGCTAAGTGCAATCACCGGGGATAAAGATTTCACTGTTTCTCCCAAACAATACGTACATGACCTTTTTGACAATTATGCCATAAACTATGATAAACACTTGATGCAGACTTTGCATTATTACATGCCGGCACACTTAGATAAAATATTGACAGAAATGTCACCTGAAGGAAAGCCAGGATGGCATATTTTAGAACTCGGTTGTGGCAGTGGTTTATGTGGTGAAGTTATTAATGGCTACGCCAATCATCTGACTGGCATAGAATTATCTGAAAAAATGATTGCCATCGCCAAAGAAAAAAATATTTATGATGAAATAATCTGTGGTGATATCATTGAAACTTTACAAGCCTCAAAACAAGTATATGACTTAATCGTTGCCGCTGACGTTTTTGTTTATTTCGGTGATCTGCAAGCCTTATTTTCATTATGCAAGCAGCATTTAGCACCACAAGGTTTATTTATTTTTTCTGTTGAAATATTAGAGAAAGATGGCTTTAAATTACAAGCCACCGCACGTTTTGCGCATGCAAAAACATATATAGAAAATCTAGCACAAGAATCAGGTTTTACAGTAAATAGTTGTGAAAAAATCCAAGGACGGATCCAAGACAATGAACCTTTATATGTCAATGTTTTTGCTTTAGAAAACAGGTAACCGCTCACCCTGTCGTAAGAAACGTCTATATTTGGGCAATCTCGAAGAGGGATCTGAGCTATTACGAAAATAGCTAAATTTAGTATCATAACTTGCCCCCTGCCTCGTCATCCCTGGGTCACGGCCCAGGGATGACGAGGCGCAGGGTGAGCTATCACCTAATTTTTTTAGTTTTCTTCAAAGATTCGTCAGCATCATAAATATCTTCGGCTTGCATTTTACTGAAGCCCTGCTCGACCTCTAAAAACATGATAGCTTCGCTACGTGACATTGTCTGTAAAGCTTGTTCTCCTTCATCAATTTGTTCACTCGAAAGTCCTTCTTTTTTAGCTCCTTCACGATAAGCAGAACTGCGAGCAAGACCCTTCACCAATCCAGTTAATTCAGAAAGCTTGTCAGAAATAGTCTCTATTCTTTTTTTATTGTAAGTAATGTTTTCTACATTATTGTCAATTTGCCGAGTATAGGAACCTGCCTGATAGCTTATAGTAGCGAATGCAGTCAAAAATGCAACAATCAGAGACCCAGCAAGCAACAGCCAATCCTTAATGGTCATGAATCATCCTCATTCATCGAAATATAATGCCTTCCCACCTGCTATTGTACTAAGTTTGGAATTCTAACACCACATATGAAGAATCTTTTTCAATGCATTTAGCATGCTTGATGTAGAAATTCTTACCGAACAGCTTAGCGTTTATCAACTTATCTTAAGGCATATGCAAACAAAGCTTAGGAAAAAGCGCAACCAAATAAAGTGGCCATAATCCACCACCAGTAACTCAAAGCGACTAATTTTTACTCCCAGCAGGTAATTTTTCAAAAAAATCACCTAAGTAGCGAGCGTCTTTTAGAAAATTTGCCTTATTTTTGCTTGGAATTAACT
>JAZGGN010000044.1:0-2597 GCA_036480475.1 Gammaproteobacteria bacterium | reverse complement strand
CAAAAACATGCCACACTTAGAGAACAGATTAATACGTCAAGCGCCAGTGTAGAAAGATTATTAAGTGCGCTTTTGCGATCTAACCAGCGTGCGTTGGATGCTTTAGGACAATTAGAAGCGCAAGAAGAAGTTTGGCATGAAAGTTTAGAGCAGCAGTATAAATTACTGGGTCAACAGGTAAATTCATTGATGGATAATAAAGTGTTGGTTCGTTAAATCTATTCTTAGGTTAACTTAGCCATCCCTGCGTATGTTTCTCAATCAATTGTTTCATCATGTTGATATGAACAGGTTCAGCATTTAGTGCGGGAATATAATGATAGCTTTTACCGCCGGCGTGTAGGAATACTTTTTGATTGGTGATGCTGATTTCTTCCAGGGTTTCCAGGCAGTCGGCAGAGAACCCAGGGCAAATAATATCAACGGACTTTATGCCTTGTTGTGGTAGGCTGGCCAGTGTTTTGTCGGTATACGGTTGTAACCATTTTGCAAAACCAAAGCGGAATTGAAAAGTCAGCATCCAGGTATTATTTTTTAAATCTAATTTTTGTGCGACTAATTTTGCAGTGTGTTGGCATTGCACAGAATAAGGATCGCCTTTGGTGTTGCTGTTTTCGGGTAAGCCGTGAAAAGAAAAAATTAATTTGTCTGCTCGACCATTACTTTGCCAATGTTGTTGTATTTGTGTGGCGATCGCCTCAATATAGCTGGGCTCGCTGGCATAATGGTTAATCATGCGTAGTTCTGGAATATGTCGCCATTCACGCAATGCTTGCGCAATCGCATCAAAAGTGCTGGCGGTCGTGGCGGCAGAATATTGTGGGTAAAGGGGAAAGATTAAAATACGTTGTATTCCTTGCTGATGTAGATCTGCCAAGGCTGTTTTAATCGAAGGGGTGCCATAGCGCATAGCAAAACTGACTTTAATTGTGCTGCTCATGTCGTGATTGAGTGTTTGCTGTAACACGTCCTGTTGTTGCTGGCTGATGGTGAATAGTGGTGAGCCTGCTTGAGTCCAGATCTTTTGATATAAGGCCGCTGTTTTCCCTGAGCGGATCGGTAGAATAATGCCGCGTAATAGACATTGCCAAATAAAACGTGGCAGTTCGATGATCCGTTGATCGGAAAGAAACTCTTTTAAAAAATGGCGTACTGCTTTTTTAGTTGGCGCAGTAGGAGTGCCTAAATTGGTGAGTAACACGCCGACTTGTGAAGTTGTCTCGTCATGATGGGGTAACATAAAAGGGTGTCCTGCATGGTTAGAACCTAAATTGTTGAGCAATTGTTGAGGTCACTATTACCCCGTGAAGATGAACGAAAGCCTGCCTGTGCCTCAATTTGGGTGACAGAGAGCAAGCAATTAACTGATGAACTTAGGTTAATTGATAAAAATCACAAATTACTTTCCAAGCGTGCTCGGCAGTTTCAGTATATTGAATGAGTTCTAAATCTTCAGGACTGATGGTGCCTTCTTCAATCAACGCTTCAAAGTTAACAATACGTCGCCAAAATTTTTCATGGAATAAGAGGATAGGCATTTTTTCTATTTTTTGATTTTGCATTAAGGTTAACACTTCAAATAATTCATCCAGCGTGCCAAAGCCGCCAGGGAATGAGATCAATGCTTTCGCACGGATCAGAAAATGCATTTTTCGTAAAGCAAAATAGTGAAATTGGAATGTTAATTCAGGGGTCACATATATATTTGACTCTTGCTCAAAGGGTAAAGTGATATTGAATGCGGCACTGCGTGCTTTGGCTTGATAAGCACCTTTGTTCGCCGCTTCCATGAAGCTGGGACCACCACCAGTTGCAACGATGAAAGTGGATCTGGGGTCAGTAGAAATCAAATAAGCAAGCTTGGTGGCTTCTTCGAGATAGGCACTGTTTTCTTTAATGCGTTCAGCCTGTTTTACTTTAAACTGCAATCGTGCGTCATTAGGATTTTCTGTCAGTGCAAGTTGTGCTTGTTTTAACGCTTGTTGTGCGGCAGCGGGATCAGGTAAACGCGCACTGCCAAAAAATACGATGGTCTCTTCTACGCCATAATCCTGCATAATAAGCTCTGGTCTGAGCAGTTCAAGTTGTAGTCTAACGGGTCTGAGTTCTTCGCGGACTAGAAAATTTTGATCCGTAAAAGCAAGGGTATAACCATGTTTGCTCGTTTTATGCTTAATCTCTTCTTTGGTTGATTGGAATGGCTTTGAATGGAATTTATTACTCATGTTATGGCTCTTTTATTGTTCATTTTTTCAAGTGGTTGCTATGGGCAAAATGTAAAATCGAAGGGTATAAGTTTAGATTTGACCGTTGCAACGCTAGATGGAGTATAACGCTTTTTTCTTTGTCATGCGTATTAGTGTAATATTGTTCAACAGCTTTTGCTATAGCATAGGTTAAATGCTCATGCATCGCCATCTATACCCGTTACCCTTCAAAGAGGGCACTTTAAGTTTGAGGACCCAGTGAGGTTGGAATAACGACTTTTGGCGCCCAGATTGGGGGTAGATTTGGACAAAAACACTGAAAATCACGCGGATTTTAGTATTTCTAAATGACAAGTGATTTTCAGTGTTTTTGTTCAAAGATGCCTCCAA
>JAZGGN010000043.1:0-7164 GCA_036480475.1 Gammaproteobacteria bacterium | reverse complement strand
TTGAAAAAGAAAGTCACATGCGCATATTTTTCAGTTTCAGCAATGCGTAATTGCTTTAGATTTTGTGATGCCAAGTATTCCCCCAAAGTATTTTGTAATTGTAAGGGTGGGAAGACGATTTGGGCTTCGATATCTTGGGCATATTGAGTCAAAGTGACAAATGCACTTAACTCCAAGGCTTGTTCTCGTTGAAAATGGCTGAAATTTTTTTCAGTGAATGCGCGTGCCATTTGGCGCATGCGATCAGATCGGAAATTTATGCAAATCACCACATCTTCTTTGGCAATGGTTATGGGTTCTGGGGTCGTTATTGTTGCTTGTACAAATTCATCATTTTCATCGCGGGCATAAGCCATCATTAATCCGAGCAAGGGATCTTGAGCATGATAATTTGCTTTGGCCTGAGTAAATAATTGATAAGCATGTTGCGTGCGTTGCCAACGCTGATCTCGATCCATGGCATAGTAGCGCCCAACGATGGAGACGATTTCACCGCAGTTGAGCGCAGCACACTTTTGTTGTAGTGCTTTTAACGATGCTTGTGCACTGCGGGGCGGAGTATCGCGGCCATCAAGAATGGCGTGAATGGCACATTGCTTGCCGCCTTGCTGATGAATCAAATCGATGAGTGCATGGATATGTTTTTCATGACTATGCACGCCACCTGGTGACAACAAACCAATAATGTGAATGCGTCGTTGCTTCGTAATGGCTTGCTGAATGGCTGTCAGTAAGACCTTATTATTAAAAAATTCACCCGTATCGATGGCGTGATTGATGCGCGTATAATCTTGCGCAATGATCCGCCCAGCGCCCATGTGCATATGGCCGACTTCTGAATTGCCCATTTGTCCTTCAGGCAAACCCACGGCAGGACCAGAACAATCGATCAGCGTATGTGGATAATTTTGCCAATAATGATCCCAATTGGGAGTATTGGCTTGCACAATGGCATTATACTGGGATTCTGGGCTGTAACCCCAGCCATCCAGAATGGTAAGTAGTATTGGACGCGGCATATTAAAACCCTTTTAGGGCGGACTGTTTTGATGTGCCCCAGTATAGGTGGTTGACTCTAAAAATCCAAGCGAGAACCAAAAATGCTAGAATATTCAATATAGTTGCTTATAGCAAAATGCTCTCTTTGACGGGTAACGAGCACATACCAACAAATTTGATACGCTATCTAAATCAAATGCTTGCGCGATTTATTCCGGCCAAATCAAGCGGGACAGATCTGTCTGCGGTTGTCCTTTTCAGGTTTAATTTGACATTTATTTAAATATCTTTTATAATATCTATAAGGACACTTAATTTTAGGATCCCTATATAATGTATATCATCACCGCTACACAGTTAAAACGGGATATGAAAAATATTTTTGAACAATCTGTTGGGAAACAAGAGCCTGTTATTATTAAACGACCTCATGGCCATGATATGGCTATCATTGAATTATCTGAATATGAATCGCTCAAAGAGACTGCTTATCTATTGGGTAATCCTGCTAATGTGGCACATTTAGCTAAATCGATGCTGCAAATCAATACTGGGAAAACAGTTACTAAAACATTGAGTGCTTTATCAACTGAAGATGATGCAGGTAACGTTTAGTCAAGCTGCCTGGGAAGATTACTTGGCGTGGCAAAAGCAGGATAGAAAAGTACTGAAGAAAATTAATCAGTTGATCGCAGACATTCAACGAAATCCCTTCACGGGCATTGGCAAACCCGAACGACTTAAATATCAATTACAAGACTATTATTCACGCAGAATTACTTCGGAACACCGACTAGTCTACCGTGTTGAGGATGAGGTATTATACATCCTCTCTGTAAGGTATCATTATGTGAACTAAGCAAAGAGCAAAGAGCAAAGAGCAAAGAGCAAAGAGCAAAGAGCAAAGAGCAAAGAGCAGAGTAACTTGATTTCATGTTTTTGCAAAGCCCAAGTGACTCAGACGAAACAAGATAGGTCCAATATTTATGGGAATTGCTGTAAGCATGTTAGGATGAACAAATAGTACAGTAGTATACTACTTGTTGATTAGCTTCATTCTGGAATAGCCAATTATGGATGCAGAGTTCAGCGATTACATTGTTTATGTTGACGAAAGTGGTGATCACAGCTTGGAATCGATTGATCCTAAATATCCTATTTTTGTCCTGGCTTTCTGTATCTTTAATAAACATGAATATGCCAATGATGTCACTACGGCCATACAAAAATTTAAATTTAATCATTTTGGCCATGATATAGTGTTATTGCATGAGCTTGATATTCGCAAAGCTAGAAAAGAGTTTGTAATGTTGGTTAATCAAGAAAAGCGCCACATTTTTATGGCTGGCCTCAATCAACTAATTAGTGAATCTTCATTTACCGTTATAAGTGTGGTAATCGAAAAAAAATTGCTAAAGGAAAAATATGCTGGCCCAGCAAATCCCTATTATTTAGCACTATGCTTTGGACTAGAACGAATTTATAGTTTTTTAAGAGAAAAACAACAAGCTGAGCATAGAACACATATTATCTTTGAAAATCGAGGTAAGAAAGAAGATAAAGATTTAGAGCTTGAATTTCGACGAGTTTGTGATGGTAGAAACCGGTGGGGCGCACTGCCTTTTGATATTATTCTTGCCGATAAGAAGACTAACTCGTGTGGGCTATAATTGGCTGATTTAATTGCTCGTCCAATAGGGCGCTATGTGCTTGACCCAAAACAAGACAATCGAGCTTATTCAATCATTGAAAAAAAATTCTATTGTGACAAGAACGGTGAAAAAGAAGGCTGGGGTCTAAAACGTTTCCCCTAAAAAGCGAAAAGCCCCGATATTCACCGAGGCATAAACGCCGACTGGGATCCCCCAATCCACTTACCTACAAGTCTACTCGATTTTTGGTAGAAGTCAAGGCGCAGTCTGTTTCTGATAAATTAGCACGCGGGAGAGCGGCGTATTTGGGTACGACATTGCTGAGCTTTATACGCCCAAAGCAGGGGTTGTTCCGGGTTAAAAATTGTTAAAAATCAAAAAGTTGAAACATATATTGATTTTTAAGATGGTATCTTTAGTTTGCTAACTATATAAAAAAAGCACTTATCACCAAAAAGGTGACCGCATATTTTTTTATTACGTTGTCTAAATCAAATGATTGCACGATTTATCTCTCTGCAACCGCCTTTTCTAGGTTAAATCCGGCACCACCGGCTCACCCATGATCAGGCAAAAATCCACCGGCTTGCATATGCCACATTTTTGCATAATGACCTTGTTGTTGGAGCAATTGTTGATGGGTACCATCTTCGATGATATGTCCTTGATCAAAAACTAAAATGCGATCCATTTCGGCCAGCGTCGATAAGCGATGAGCAATGACAATCGTGGTTTTATCCTGCATGAGGTGATGCAAACCGTCTTGGATATGTTTTTCAGTGATGGAATCAAGCGATGAAGTAGCTTCATCCAAAATCAATACCGGTGCATTTTTGAGAATGGCTCTGGCAATCGCGATCCGTTGACGCTGGCCTCCCGATAATTTAATGCCACGCTCACCGACCAGCGCTTGATAATGCTCAGGAAGCTGATGGATAAATTCGTGACAATGAGCTTGTTTGGCCGCAGTGAAAACGGCTTCATCACTGGCATCGATATTACCATAGCGAATATTATCCATAATCGTCCGGTGAAATAAAGTGGGGTCTTGTGGGATCATTGCGATTTGATTACGTAAGGATTCTAAACTGACTTGCGTGATATCCGTGCCGTCAATACGAATGTGTCCGCTTTCTACTTCAAAAAATCTTAAGATCAAATTAACAAACGTACTTTTACCACTGCCAGAAAATCCGACTAAACCAACTTTCGTGCCTGCCTTTACATGTAGATTAATGTTTTTGAAGACTTGATGGGTCTTAGTATAATGAAAATTAACCGCATCAAAGTGGATATCGCCTTTTTTTACAAGCAGTGTTTTCGCATTGACTGGATCAACAATCTCATGCTTCACTTGAATCAACGTTAAGGCTTGCTGGCAAATGCCAACCTCTTTAAAAAAATTAGGCAGCTCGGCGCCGACAAGCCAAACGATTGTCATGATATTCCAATTGGTATTAAAGATTAAGACCAAATCGCCCACGGTAATTGAACCTTGTTGCCAACTGTATATTAAATACCAAGTGAGTAAGATCCCAGGAAATATGAACGATAGGATCCCAAGAATGATTTTGATTTTTTCCAGGATTAAAAAAGCGGAATATTGCTTGTCACGTTCATCTTTTTGATATTCACCGGCATAAGCATATTCATATCTTTGGCGAGCAAATAATTTAACATTGATGATGTTCGTAAATGCATCAACGATTTTACCCGTTAAAAAGCTGCGGCTGGTCGCGTGAACTTTGGAAAGCGCACTACATTTATTTGCAAAGGCAAAGCAAACGCCGAGGTGTAATATGACCCAGCCAAATAAAAGTACGGCAAACATCATGTCGATGATAAAAAATATCGTCGTTGCAATGATGAGTGCAACCAATGCCGGAATGAATACAGCCATGGTGATTTGGAGCAATCGGGCCACACTTTGTGTCATATCACTGATACGGTTTGAAATATTACCGGCGAAGTGATTGGCAAAATAAGTATAAGAGTGACCTTGAACGTAGCGAAACATCGCCATACGGAGGTTGGCTTCTAAGCGTGGCATGGTTTTTGCCAGCATAAAGCCTTGCAGGCGAAACATAATTTCGATGGTGATCCATAAGCCACCCCAAAAGAAGAGCACAGGCATGAGATAGATCCAGACATTACCACCATCGTAAGCCAAAATACTGTCGATCAATAGCTTAATACCAATCGGCCACACCGTATTATCGAGCGACCACGCTAAGGCAAACAATTGGATGCCGATAAAAGCAGCTCGTTGTTGCTTAAGGAAGTGCCAAATAAAGCCAAATAATGTGGTTGGTAGCGTTTGCATCGTTAATCTCTAAAACTATGAGTACTAAAAGTAATCAATCTTTCGAGTTGGGTTTAGAACCTTAACATGGCGATGCTTTACTTTACAACAAAAGTAATTTATTATTTTTAGCTTGCTCCTTCGATTGAAAAATTCATCATGAATAGCACAACATTTTACAACTTCTGTCTTTCCCGAAAGCACGTCGCTTTCTTTGGTTGTTGCTGCTCAGCATAATATTTGTATTTTCCCAGGTTTATACCCGTAATCTTTCAAACAGGGCATTTTCCCTTCTGGGCACCAAAAGGCTAAACTTCAGGGCCATTGGTAAATTTTACTTAAGTGCCCTCTTTGAAAGATCACGGGTATAATTATTCACTAAAACTTAAGGTTTTCTTATTTTAGGATGACAATTTTGATGAATTGGTTATCGATTAATATTGATGTGCAGCATAGAGCTTGCTTAATTATTGGCGGGGGCGCCTTGGCTGAGCGTAAATGTCACACGCTCTTAGCTGCAGGGGCAAAACTCACTGTGATCGCCAAAGAATTAGATGAGCGTCTACAAGTGCGTGCTGAGCAAAATGAATTTGAATATCTTGCCGTTGATATCCTGGAACACCTTGAGCACCTCAAGCAGTATGAGTTGATCATCTGTGCGACCAATCATAAGGCGGTTAATGCGCAAGTGGCGGCAAGCGCAAAGGCTCAGGGTGTTTTAGTTAATGTGGTTGATGATGCACAATTGAGTAATGTGATACTACCCGCGGTGATTGATCAGTCACCGTTATTGATCAGTGTGTCTACGGCAGGACAAGCGCCCATTTTAGCCAGCTTACTGAAAGCAAAGATCCAAAGTTTATTGCCTGCCGATCTCAATACGTTTTGCTTAAATTTAAGCAAATTGCGTCACTGGTTGCGTGAAAGCGCTTTGCCAATGAATCAACGTCGCGTCATTCTTAATACGATCGTGAGCAACTACTTAAAAGGTGAGTTAGGATCAGAGACGAGTGAGCCGCAGCTCATTACTAAAGCCAAAGCCATCATGGATGAAGATGAGCCGCGAGGTATGGTTTATTTTATCGGGGCTGGGCCAGGGGATCCAGAATTGCTGACGCTGAAAGCGCATCGTATTTTACAAAATTGTGATATTATTCTATACGACAATTTAGTGTCACCACAACACTTAGATTATTGCCGCAAAGATGCTGAAAAAATTTATGTCGGCAAACAAGCAGACAAATGCCATACCGATCAAAACCAAATTAATCAATTAATGTTAGGTTATGTGGCGCAGGGCTTACAAGTCGTGCGTTTGAAAGGGGGGGATCCAGCGATATTTTCACGTGCTGGTGAAGAGTATCGTTTCTTGCGAGATCATAATATTAATTTTGCAGTCATCCCTGGCGTCACTGCGGCTTTGGCGTGTGCGGCTGCGATGGATATCCCACTGACCCACCGTGATCATGCTCAAGGGTGTTTATTTATAACGGCCCACACGGCAAAACAAGAACACTATGATTGGCAATACTTAGCCAATGCCAGGATGACTTTAGTCTTTTATATGGGTTTAAAGTCACTGGAAAATATTTGTCAGCAGTTATTAATGCATGGCATGCCAGCACAAATGCCAATTGCTGTGATTGCGCAGGGCACGATGCCACAACAAGAAATTTATATTAGTACAATTAATGAGTTAAAACATAAAATAAAACCTGAAATATTAAAAAGCCCGGTATTAATTATTATTGGTCAGGTTGTTAAGATGAATTTACAGGAACACAAAAATGGTGGCTAAAAAAGAACTCACACAGATAGAAAAAGATAAATTGGCGATTGATCCGAATTTTGATTTTCGTGAAATTTCCAAACGTCCTTTCAACGATATCAGCACCAATGAAATTGGCATGTTTAAATGGTCGGGCATTTACCATCAATTGCAAAAGGGGTACTTCATGATGCGTGTTCGTATCCCGGGTGGTTTGGTCACGGCAGAACAATTACATCGTGCGGGTGAATTAGCGGAACTTTATGGGCAAAATGAATTATGTATCACGACGCGGCAAACCTTACAATATCATTGGTTACGCAAAGAAGATATTTATAAAGTCATCGAATCTTTGCAGGAAACCGGGATCAGCACCACCAATTGCTGTGGTGATGTCGTTCGAAATGTGACGACCTGTTATTTGCAAGGGGTTTGCCCTCATG
>JAZGGN010000042.1:0-2821 GCA_036480475.1 Gammaproteobacteria bacterium | reverse complement strand
AGTTAGCGGATTGTACCGTGATCAAATCTTCACGCTTATATCAAAGCCCGCCCCTTGGTCCACAAGACCAACCTGATTTTATTAACGCGGTAGTTAAAATACACACCAGCACTTTGCCTCATGATTTATTGAATTTATTATTAGCGATAGAGAATAAACATGGTCGCATACGCCAACAACACTGGGGCGCAAGAACCTTAGATTTAGATATTTTACTTTATGGCGATCAATGCATTAATGATCCCAACTTAACCATTCCCCATCCAGAAATGCTTAAACGTCACTTTGTGCTGGCACCACTTCGTGAAATTGAACCAGACTTGGTTTTACCTGACGGGAAAAAGCTTGCCCTACGACTAAAGGACATGCTTACCTTCTCAGTAATAAGTATCCCTCAGTAGGTGCACAAGCATTTTTTTATGGCAGTAAAAATGAGCCACGGAACCACACCATTACCCAGCCCTGTCCCGGCCGAGTCTCGCTCTAGGCCGAGCCTGTTTTCCTTTATAAGCTTCTACAGACTTTCTAATGCTTTCTTCAGCAGCTTTAACATCATCCCAGCCTTCGATCTTCACCCATTTGCTATCTTCTAAATCTTTATAATGTTCAAAGAAGTGCGCTATAGTTTTCAACAGGCTCGCATCAACATCCTTGATTGATTTTATATGCTGATAACTGAGTGATGTCTTGTCGTTTGGCACCGCTAAGATTTTGGCATCAGGCCCAGATTCATCCGTCATATTTAATACACCAACTGGTCGGCAGGTGATGACGGCCCCGTGAATTAAGGGTGCTGGCGTTAACACCAAAACATCGAGGGGATCACCATCTTTAGATAAAGTATGTGGGATGAAGCCATAGTTCGTCGGATAAACCATGGAGGTTCCCATAAAACGGTCAACAATCAAAGCACCGCTCTCTTTATCAATTTCATATTTTACTGGACCTGCCTGTGCAGGAATTTCAATAATCACATTGATAGAATGCGGAATATTTTCACCCGCAGAAATTTTATTTATATTCATAATAAACCCTTTTATAACTATTTGACTTTCACTTATGCGCTAAATTTGTATCCACAGTCAGCCGCTCATCAAACACAAAGCAATCCCCTCGAAAGTGTGCACCACCATATTCAGAAAAATACTGTAAAATGCCATCTTGTAATTGCATGACCTGATCGAATCCCTGGGATTTCAACATAATAGCCGCTTTTTCACAGCGGATCCCGCCTGTGCAAAAGGTCACAACTGGCTTAGCTTTATAATGTGGTGCTATCTGTTGACACGCTTGTGGAAACTCACGAAAGTTGGCAATATTTAAATCAACCGCATTGGTAAATGATCCCATCGACACTTCATAGTTGTTACGCGTGTCTAATAACAGGAAGTCACACTTTTCATCTAAGTAAGCCTTCAGTTCGCTTGCTGAAATATACGGCACAGGCGCTTTCACGGCGTCTATATTAGCATGTTTTAATGCAATGATTTCATCTTTTATACGGACCCTCAACTTTTTAAATGGGATCTGTTTTGAAACACTCCATTTGAAACGCAGATCGAAAAACCGCTCGTCTGCTTGTAAATATTCCACCAAGCTTTCAATATTAGTTTGTTCGCCCGCCAGCATCAAATTAATCCCCTCTTTGGCCAACAGTATCGTGCCTTTGATAGCAAGGCGATAACAGCAGCTTTCTAAATTTTCTCTTAAAAAGGGTAATTTAGTTAATTGAATGAATTTATAGGCAGCAATATTTGCAATTGACATAGGACTTAATTACAGTAATCATCGAAAAGATGACATTGTATCAATTATGTAAGAGGAACACTATGGACTGCTTATTTTGTCAGATCGTCAGTAAAAAGGTAGACAGTGACATTATTTATGAAGATGATGAGATTATTGCTTTCAGCGATATTAATCCCAAAACCCCTATCCATAAGCTTATTGTGCCACGCAAGCATATTGCTACAATTAACGACTTAAGCGCAGATGACACGCTTTTAGTCGGAAACATGATACAAACTGCCCGCCAACTTGCTGGCGAGCTTAACATTGCAGATGCAGGTTATCGCTTAGTGTTGAATACGAACCATGACGGTGGTCAAATTGTTTATCATATCCATCTGCACTTACTCGGTGGCCGCGATTTGACTTGGCCACCAGGATAGAGATAAGAACCGTCTCAAGTTATTCAGGAGGGCTCTTCGATGACTTATCAACCTTGGTTAGCTTAATTCGCCCTTGACGATCGATATCCAAGACTTCAACACCGATCACTTGCCCTTCTTCCAATACATCCGAGACCTTTTCAACACGTTCGTCGCTAATTTGTGAAATATGCAGTAGACCGTCACGGCCCGGCAATATATTTACAAAAGCACCATATTCAACAATCTTGGTCACCGTCCCTTCATATACCGAGTTAATTTCAACATCCGCGGTCAATTCCTTAATTTGCTCAACCACTTTATTCGCTGATTCTTGATCAGGTGAAAATAATTTGACCACGCCGTCGTCAGAAATATCAATGGTAACACCAGACTCTTCTGTCAAAGCACGTATTGTTGCACCACCTTTACCGATAACATCGCGAATTTTACTTGGGTTAATTTTCATCGTTTGAATGCGCGGCGCATAGGACGAAATAGCAGTTCGAGATTCACTGATTGCTTTTTGCATCACAGCTAAGATGTCTTTACGTGCAATCAATGCCTGTGCTAAAGCAGCCTCCAAAATTTCCTTGGTGATACCCGTCACTTTTATATCCATTTGTAAGGCAGTGATACCATTTACTGTGCCGGCAACTTTAAAATCCATA
>JAZGGN010000041.1:0-10939 GCA_036480475.1 Gammaproteobacteria bacterium | reverse complement strand
TATGGCAGGCGTTATTTGACATTCAAAAAAGCATGTCCGGCGTATGCTTTCAGCGCGAGGGTAGCTACCAGTGCCAAAAGGTTTAGAATTTAAAGGCAACAAGAAAATTGAAGCACGGCTTAAAAAGCTCGCTAGTGTTCGTCAGGTTGTCAAAGGGTATGATGTTGGATTTTTTAAGCAGTCGGTTTATCCTGATGGCACTTTAGTCACCTCAGTGGCGTTCTGGAATGAATTTGGAACGAAGTTTGTTCCTGAGAGACCTTTTTTTCGGACAGGCAATAAGAAAGCTGAAAAGCCATTGATAAAATTAATTGATAAGTTACTCAATGAAAATGACTCTTACGTATTATCTAAAGAGTCAGTTAGCTTGCTGGGTCAACTACATGCTAGTCAAATACAAAAATCCATTGTTGATTTAAGAGACCCACCTAATGCAGTAAGTACCATTGATGCGAAGGGTGGGAAATCTAATCCTCTCATCGATACAGGTGAGATGCGGCGTAGTGTCATAAGTAAGGTTGTAGAATGATCATAGGAAACGCAACAAGTAGACTAACCACAAATCAGCGCTTCGGTGATACTGTGACGCTTATTAAGAACACCGGGTCGTATGTAAATGGCGCGTATGTTGACGGTACACCACAAACGATTTCAGTACGCGTGCATCATCAACCATCCAATGCTGATGACCGTAGTAATTTGCCCGAAGGTGAACGCTTGCGAGAAGCCATAACAGTGTGGATAAAAAGCAGTGATCGAGAATTTGTTAGACCTGTACGCCAAGGCGTGAAGAATTCTAAAGGAGATATTTTTCAAATAGGCGGCATAAACTATGAGGTTTATTCAGTTGATAATTTTTCGCTAGACCAGCATATTAAAGCCATTTGCATGAGGATTGAAAATCAAAGTGATTAATCCTACTAGACAAGACATCATAACAGAACTCGTTGATTACATAGAGCTAGCTACGGCATTACCACGAGCACAAATAATACGTGGCAATCAGAACGCACCATCTCCAACGGATACTTATTGCTCAGTTTTATATGTGACGGATACCGCTGTTGGCACAACGAATATACAACTCGATGATAATACGCTAGATGAAGACAAACTTGATTACATGATGCGTGCTAAGCGTCATTATAGCTTTAGTGTGCAATTCTATCGAGATGGCGCGACTGACTTGGCAAAAGCTTTCTTGATGTTTGGTCAGACACCAGCAGGGTTAGAATTTCAACAAACCTCAGTGTTTACAATACGAATAATTGAGAGTATTACCGAAGCTGCCTCGGTGATTAGTCAGAACTATGAAGAGCGTGCAGCATTGACACTGGAGTTGATAATAAACGAAAAACAAGATATTGTGATTAATCGAGTAGCCGAAGTGACTATTAATCTATCACTGGACGAAGGCGTTGTGTTAGAAGAAACAATAGGAGTTAGCGAAAGTGGCTGATATTAATAACATTGTTACTGTAAACACTACGATAACAACTGGCGGCTTGATCGCAAGAGAGTTTGGTATCACGTTGTGGATATCACCGAATGCTGATTTGCCCGCTTCCGATCCATTAAGAACATACGCCGATTTAGATCAAGTAGAAGCCGATTTTGCTGCGGGTAGTTCCCCAGTTTTGGCCGCAACAGTTTATTTTGGTGCTGAGGTTACACCGAAAAATCTCATGATCGGTCGATGGATTGACACTGATATCGCGGCAGAACTAGTCGGCGGTGAGTTACCAGCACTGGCGACCATCACTGCGATAAGTGACGGTTCATTAATCATGAACGGCCAATCAGTCACTGCAATCGATTTTAGTAGTGATGCATCCTATGCAGATGTCGCAACTACCTTGGAGACAGCACTACTCGGTGCCGGTGTATCCGTCACGGTGGTTTTTGATTCTCTCACCACAAGCTTTACTATTGAGACGGTAGCCGTAGGTGCTGCGGCAACGTTGACTTTTGCTACGACTGAGGGTTCTGGTACTGATATATCTGACTTGTTTGCGTTGAGTTCAACAACCGCCGTTTCATTAAGCCAAGGTACGGATCAACAAACTATCGAAGAGGCTTTCCAGAACTTCCAAAGCATAAACAATATTTTTTACTTTGTTACATTGGATTCGACCGAAAACGATACTCAAACAGTCATTGATTTAAGCACTGAAATATTTGACAAGATTTATTTTTATTTTGCCGAGAGTTCAGACCCACAAGCTCTGGTCACTAATGAAACGACATCCACTTTTGCACAATTATTTGCCCAACAATCCTCTCGTACAGCCGGAGACTGGACACCGGAAACGTCTGAGAATCTTGCTATTGCCTCGGCAGCTTTCTGGAGCGGGCAGACTAATTTTGAGGGTACTAATAGCGTGCCAAACACTAATTTGAAAAACCGGCCGTTGATAGACCCGAGCATATTGACAACCTCACAAGCTACTGAGTTAAGTCGTAAGCGTGTAAATGATTTCACGCCTATCGGTGGTGGTACGACAAGTCAAACAGTTTCCAACGTATATCAATTCGGTTACATGTTTCAAAATGGCATCTGGCAAGACATCAGATACGGCGTGGATTGGTTATCAAATGCGATTCAAGTTGCGGTGCTTGATTTATTGATTGAGGTTAACAGGACACCCCAAACAATCGAAGGTCAGGCATTAATAAAAGAGACTATTGAAACCGTATGCAAGCAAGGAATAACGAATGGTTTGCTAGCGCCGGGGATTGTGTCAGCACCCACCAAGAGTCAAATAATATCGATTACGGGCAACTCGCTATTCAATGGAACGTTAGCATTAGGGTTTTTAGTATTCCCTCAACCCTTGTCTACGCTATCAACACAAGATAGGAATGCCAGAAAAATGCCACCTTTTTATGTGTGGACGAAAGGCTCAGGTGCCGTTAACAGTGTTGACATAAACTTAATATTTGATCAGTAAGCGAGGCAATCATGAGTAATAATTTTTCGCTAGAAAATTCCACGCTAACACTAAATGGTACGGTCATTACCGGATTTTCTGATGACACTGATGCCCTAGCATTTCCTGATATCATCCTAGCACAAGTTAAACGGGGTGCTGATGGCAAAATGACAGGGTCTAGTACTGGTGATAAGGGGGGTGAGCTAGAAATAAAACTACTAGCGACATCCAACAGCGTTATTTTCTTAAGCTCTATTGCAGAGCAACAAAAAAATGGTGCCGTTGTTAATTTCAATGGTAGTTTTGTAAACAGCTTAACAAATGTAAGCGTCACGTTAACAAACGGACTACTCACTCAATATCCGCCAATGTCGAGTTTGGGAAAAGGTGAGACAAAGAACATGGTGTATATCATAAACTTTGAAAGGATTGACGGAAATTACGAGGCGGCTACATTTGGCTAAAAATTTATATAGGTGAGGTGTATGAATATTGATGAATATAAAAACTCGAAGGTTGAAATTGGGAAAACCACATTTGTTATTGACAAGTTAAATGCCAATGCGGGGTTTAAAGTACTCGAGATACTGCGGGTTGCTATCATAGCAAGCGGCGAATCATTTCAAACTGCCGGCAATGACTTTATGAACATGTGCAAAGGCGTGCTTGGCTTACCTATAGACATCGTAGAATCAGTCAAAACCGAATTGTTTAACAACATCAGGTTTTTTAAAGAGAAAAATGAGACGAAAGGGAAAGGTATTTACTTGCAACGACAGTGTTACGACATGGCTTTTGAAGGGCTAGAGCCAATCGATATGTATGACTTGTTATTGCGGGCACTCGTGGTAAATTTTTTTTCTTCCTTTCAGAAGCTAAAAAGCAAGATACCTCAACTACAGTCCCTTATCGAACTCGATCCATCAAAATAATTAGCGCTTTCTTGGCCGTTCCAATCGTCGAAGGTTTATGCAGCTACAAAGACATTTACACGTTGACCATTGATGATTTTTTGGCCATGAATGAAATCGTATCGATTAAGCGATACAATGAGGAACAAGCTTCGGCATACTACAGCAGCTTAAGTAAAAAGGGTTAATAGAATGGCAACGATACTCGAGACTTTTATAACCAAGTTTAAGTTTGAGAGTGACCGAAAAGGGGTGCAAGAAGTCACGTCAAGCTTAAATAGCATCAAGTCAGAGCTCATAAAAATTGGTGCCTCGATATTCGCTATCATATCCGGCGGCGCTATTTTTGGCAGACTGGCAGAAAGTGTCGATGAGATGGGCAAGTTTTCTGACTCAGTTGGCATATCAGTTGAACAGCTACAAGAACTTGAATTTGCCGCAAAGCGCACTGGTGTGCCAATAAATTCTTTGCGCATGTCATTGCTCGGGCTTAACAAAGTTGTCGGTGAGAGCGCTCGAGGGTATGGCATATACGGGCAAGTGTTGGCCAGATTCGGTATCCGTATCAGAGACTCAAATGGGAAAATTCTCGATACGTTCAAATTGATGACTGAACTGAATCGAGTGTTTAGTGGGCTAACAACTGCTCAGCAATTCGACTTGGCACAAAATATTGGCCTTAGCCCCGCGTTAGTAAGGCTGCTCAAAAAAACACCAAAAGATTTTGATGCCCTGATAAAGAAGTCTAAAGAGTTTGGCACGTTTACTGCGGTTAGCGCTGAAAAGGCGGCTAAATTTGAGGACGCACTTACTGATTTGCGCACTTCATTTTTTGAACTCGGTGTAGGACTTGGCACTACGGTGTTCCCCATTCTCACAAAAGTCAGTAATGCGTTCACCGAACTTGGTGAGATAATGCACAAAGATTCTGGGTTGATAAAAGCTGTTAGCGTTGCCATAGGGCTACTATCAGCGGCATTTTTATTGCTTAGGTCACGAGCTATCTTAGCATGGGCAGCAGCTTTTGCCCCTATTGTGGGCATCGTTGCCGGTGTGACGGCACTTGTTTTGGCCATACAAGATATCTGGACAGGCATCGAGGGTGGTGACAGTGTAATCTTGGGCTTCTTAGAAAAATCTAAACTGATCATGGCTGCTTGGGAAGGCATAAAGATAGCGGTGGATAAAATAATATCGGGCATCGGGAAAGTAATATCGTTTACCGGTTCGATCGGAAAATCTATCGAAGGGAAACTATTTGGAGGACTCCGCTCACCTTCTGTCATAACCTCACCGTTTGTAGCGGCGGGCGGTGGCTCTCCATCTTCTGACCGTACTTTTAATCTGAGTGTGGGTGGCATTACTATTCATACAAACAATGGGGACGCTGACAAAATAGGGAAAGCAGTTACCGATGGCCTGAGGAATCAGCTTAAAAGTAGTGTAAATTTTTTAGATAGTGACATACGATTATGAGTTATACTGATTATTTAAAAGCTCCTTTAAATGCTGTTGCATCAAGTGAAGAGTTTTTACTGTTTGCACGTATAAATTCACAAGTAATTCAATTGCTCGGTGTTATTGATGCCATTCCGGAAGAGAAACACGAAGCTAGTGTCGGGGTATCTAACTACCCGATTGAAACTGGTGCAACATTAACTGACCATGCTTTTATTGAACCGATTGAACTTACGTTAGTATGTTATGTATCTGATTTATTAATCGATAACGCAACAACACTCGTGACAAAATTTCGAGACAGAGAAGCATGGGAAAGAATACTCTTACTCATAAATAAACGGGAGTTAGTTACTGTAGTTACGCTTTTAAAAACATACAATGATATGTTAATAACTAATGTCACTACGGCAAAAAATGAAAATTCTGGCGGTGGTTCGCTGCTATTTACCATGTCATTTAAGCAAAGTCTTATTGCTGAAACACAGACAACAAGTTTACCATCTAGTCAAGTAACGGGAATTGCCAGTGATAGGACTGGACTGGTTAATGGCGGCAGTAAACAATCATTGGAAGGGACTGCATCACAGACGGAAAGCTGGCTAGGACAATTATTATCATGACACAACTAGTATCAGTCACTAACGATGTAAGACAAACATTTACTACGATTGTCGGTTCACAAAATATACGACTAGGTATTTATTTTTTAAATGATGAAGATGGAAGTAGTGCGGACGGATGGTTTTGTGACTTCACATTGCTATCACAGACACCAAAAATAATTACAACAGGTCAACGATTAGTATCAAAACAAGCCATAGCGCCAAAAATACTATCTGATTTCGTTGGACAATTAATAATTGTACCCATAACGAATCCAACACAGGACTTAATATCATCGTCAGCGTGGGGGGTAACGCATCAGTTAGTTTATTTTACTGCTCAGGAGGTAATCGAATTTTTAGGTAATCAGATTGGTTAGTTATGTCACAGTTGTTTAAAAGAAATTTATTCGCTCAAGTCGGGGATTTAGAAGAAGCCGTCGAGATTCCTAATACATTTAAAATCGGGTTGAGCATTAAAAAATTAATAAGCTCTACTAGCTCGGAAGGGAATGTAACTTTTTTTAATCTGTCAGATGATACACGTGAATCTATTAGAGACAAAGGGAAAAGAATACGCGTGTTTGCTGGCTATGGTAATGATGTTGCACTATTACATGACGGGGATATTTTACGAACTGCACAAGATGATGAAGGTGCTGATAGGAAAACAATAATATATCTTGCCGGAAGAAGCCAGCCCGTAAATAATGCTATATTTACTAAGAGTTATCAAAACAGTGTATCAATACGACAGATAATAGCCGACGCCATACCTACATTTAACTTAACTTTTAATCAAGCTTTCTTGAGCCTAATACCTGCTAACGCCACGTTACCAGAGTTTTCGTTCCACGGGAAAACAAACGATGTCATAAATCAATTGTTGTCTCCACTCAACTTACAATGGTTTGAAAGGAACTCGGAGGTGTTGTTTTCAGATAAAAATAAATCTGGTCTATCAACTACGCAAGAAGCCATTGTACTTAGTTCAAATAGTGGATTAATAAAATCAGCAGTACAAACTGACAAAGGCGTGAATGCAACGTGCTTATTAAATCCCAGATTGATTGTCGGCGGCTTAGTTAATATAAAAAGTGACGTGGTACAGAATGCGTCATTCAACACTTTTCAAGTTAAAAAAATAGCATTAAATACACAAGGATTTTATAAGATAATACAGGCAACATACGAGGGGGATAACTGGGATGGTAAATTTCAAGCCTTGTTACAATGTGTTCCTTTTAATCAATCACAAGAGTCAACATCATGAGTAATCAAGACTCCGAAAAAGAATACGATAATTTTACTGACTGGTCACAGTTTAGCTTTAGGCAACTAATGAAGTCTATATTTGTCTGCTTACCTGGCATCGTCAAAGGATATGATGCCGCAACTAAACGAGCCAAGATTCAAGTGGCTATTAATCTTCTCAAGACCGATGGCACGGAGTTACCCTATCCGGTTATTGTTAATGTGCCGGTTATTTTCCCAGCGTCGTCAAAGTTCATAGTACAATTCCCACTCATTCTTGAAGACCCAGTGCTTGTGCTATTCTCTCAACGGGGCTTAAGTGAGTTTAAGCAAACTTACATTGAGAGTCGTCCTACTGATTCTAGTTTCTTCTCACTCTCCGATGCAATCGTAATCCCAGGGTTTGGCACGCTTACTAACACCGTTGCAAAATCGGATGCTTTAACGATACAATCTGTAGATGGGGCTACTTATATTGCACTAGAAAATGACTTAGTCACTGTAAAAGCTACTGAGATTTCGCTGGAGGGAAACGTGAGTGTATCGGGTAATTTGACGGTAGAAGGGAAAGCGCTGATTGAAGGGGAGACTACGATAGATAATACCTTGACCGCCGAAAATATCGTATCAGAGGGATCGGTGGCTGCGGAAACATTAACAATCGACGGGGTAGAATTGCCAAGCAACCATAGGCATGGCGGCGTACAAAGCGGCGGCTCAAACACTGGGACACCTATAGCGTGAGAACATTAGCATTTGACAACATAACGGGATTACAACTAAGCTCGGATAAGTCCCTAATAATACTAACAGATTTGAATTCTCTGGTTAGTAAAATACAGCAAAGGCTTAGATTTTTATTCGGTGAATGGTTCTTAAATACCACCGTGGGTGTTACTTACTTTCAACAAATTTTTAGGAAACCCGTTGACCCTAGTTTGATCGTATCAGTATTAAACAGCGAGATACTGAAAGAACCTGATGTTCAAACCGTCACTGATTCGTCTATCGATTTTGATCAATCGAACAGAATCTTTAACTATAGTGCTCGCGTGGAAACCACTTTTGGCACTACGACTTTAAGCGAAGAGGTAACGATATAATGGCCGTCATAACAGACACCGGTATCACAAGTACTTCATTAAATGAATACAAAACTCAGTATGAGACGGCGTTTAAAAACGCGCTCGGTGATGACTTGGATTTAGACCCGCAAACACCTCAGGGTCAAATGATCGGTATCTTGGCACTAAATTCCTCAGTTATCGATGATGCGCTTGTTCTTGCGTTTCAACAGCTCAACATACTTGATGCGGCGGGTAATCAATTAGATGCATATGGTGCACAGTTCGATATAGAGCGATCTAGTGCCACACGTTCTAAAACCATTGTTACGGTGACCGGGGTGGCAACGACTATTATTCCTCAAGGGTCACAAGCTAAGACGACAAATGGGGACTTATTCTCAGCGACAGGCAATATAACTATTGGAGGGGGTGGTTCTGGCACGGGTGAATTTGAAGCCGTGGATACTGGTGCCATCGCGATAGATGCTAACACGTTGACTCAAATAGTCGATGTAGTGAGCGGTTGGGAAACGATTGATAACCCTTCTGATGGCACGCTAGGGGAAGATCGAGAAACCGATTCGGAATTTAGAATAGATTATTTTAATAAACTTCAAAAGAATGCCCTGTCAACGACCGATGCAATCAGATCAAACATACTATCCTTGGATAGCGTGATTGATGCGCGAGTATTTGAAAATGACACAAACAATTTAGTTGTTAAACAAGATGTTGGACTTCTGCCGCATTCTATTGCGGTTGTCGTTGAAGGAGGGATACCTCAATTAATAGGCCAGACGATAGCTGATACTAAAACTTTAGGTGCCGATACAGAAGGAGACGACACAAATATTCAAACTGAGGTTACCGCACTAACTAATGAAGGTTTAACATCAATACAAATATTCTTTTACCCAGTTGAATTTGTTTTGACTAATATCTCTGTCGAGGTACAAGAATTTACCGAGGTGCCTGATTTAGTGAATCGTATAAAAACGGCTATAATTGACTACTTTAACGGGACTTTTAGTTCCAGTATACCGCCGATTGGAATAAGTGATACGTCTTTCCTCAGTCGATTATACACACCCATTAATTCCATCGAAGGTTTCGATGTGGTTTTTTTAACGCAGGAGATAGCAGGTTCTGGTACACCTGAATCAGCAATAATACCGAGTCTTAATCAAAGACTGATAGTAGCCCTTGATAGTATATTTATTACGCTGTTATGAGTATTAATCTAGAAAACGATATCAACTGGTTTGCAATTCAGTATCAGTTAACAAACTTACAAAATTTGTTAAAAGAAATCAGTGACGTGCAACAAACACTTTTAATTGACGTGATTAGCCAATATTCATCTCGATACAGTATAGATACGGCGACAGGTACGTGGTTAGATTATGTTGGATTCAGGTATGGAATATTTACAAGACCAGTGCTACCGGTTCAATTTGTACTAGATTATTTTGGGTTTGATATTAGTAGCGGAACTGGATTTGATCAAGCCGCATTCATAAGTGATGAAACTGACAATATACCGGTTAATGATGATATTTTCAGATCGTTTTTAAAAGCAATAGTACCTCAGTTAGTTACAAATTGTACATTGAAAGACATACGCGATGCGTTATTGATATTCTTTGAAGAGATAATAATAACAGATGATCAAGATATGACCTTCTCAGTTACCATAATTACTGACATTTCTCCAGAAGTCGTACAATCTGTTCTGGTTTCTGGTATAATAACAAAACCAGCAGCCGTAGGACTACAAACCGTTATACTCATCGGGGGGTACTTTGGCTTTGATGATAGCGGGGGAACCGGATTTGATCAATCCGCATTTATATTTAAGGGGTAGACCATGGCAGTAAGAAATCCATCAGGAATATTTGATGAAGTATTTGCTGAGATAGGGGACAAGGCTACGCCTCCGTTCGTGTTTGAGGTTGGTTTTGATCTTTTATACTCCACACCGGTTGAAGCCGGAGGACTCGCTCCAGAAAGGACAACAATAAATTTTTTATATAATCAGTTATTTGCCATTGGGGTTGATTCAAACAGATTCGGCGGCGGCTTGGCATGGGATACGTCGATAATATATGAGGTGGGCGCTATCGTATCTGGAATTGATCCCAACGCGTATGTTGCAAAAATCAGCAATACGGGTGTTATTCCAGCGCAAGGGTCATCAGAGTGGACGATACTTAGAAGCGGAGATGCTCTAAAAGACCCTAATGGTGCAAATTTAATTGGCTACTTTAACATAGACATTCCAACAGTGACTACGGTCAAGCAAGCTTTGGATTTTCTAGTAAATGATACAGTAATGGATGAAATAGCGGTGTCGTCAAATATTGTAAACGGAGGTGTGTTGGGAACTTCAAGGGGTATTGATACGGTTACACCAACGATATCCGGCGTAGACATAACTTTTTTAGCCGCATTTACAGATAACCAATATCGGGTAACAACAACATGCGGTCTTGGTTTACTAGCAACATCCCCAGGATTAACCGTAGCAAATTTCGCGAACAATTTCTCGGGCTCCATAAGTATCCTTATATCATCTTATGATGTTGCCGTAGGAAATGATCCTTTTTTTGATCCTAACACACAATTTTACATTGAAATTAAACACTCCCTCGCTAGTGTTGCATTAATTCGAGAAAAAAAGAAAGCCGAGATGACTAAAAAATTGACCAAAT
>JAZGGN010000040.1:0-4650 GCA_036480475.1 Gammaproteobacteria bacterium | reverse complement strand
AGAAATACTAAAATCCGCGTGATTTTCAGTGTTTTTGTCCAAATCTACCCCCAATCTGGGCGCCAAAAACCGTTATTCAAACCTCATTGGGTTCTCAAACTTAAAGTGCCCTCTTTGACGGGTAACGGGTATAAATCTACACAATCATGAAATATATACTTGTTATCGATCAAGGAACCAGTAGTACCCGTGAAATTATATTTGATAATGAAGGTGTGATTGTCAGCCAGAGTCAGCGTGACATTACCCAGTATTTTCCACAAAACGGTTGGGTTGAGCACGATGTTGAAGAAATTTGGCAAAAAGTACGGATGACTTGTCAACGTGCTTTACAAAAAGCAAATTTGAAAGCAAGTGATATTTGTGCTTGCGGCTTAAGTAACCAACGGGAAACAACAGTACTGTGGCACAAAGAAACAGGTGAAGCCCTACATCGTGCAATTGTTTGGCAAGATCGCCGTACGAGCGAGTATTGCGAGCAATTAAAGACAGCAGGTCACAGTGACTTGATCCGTGATAAAACGGGGTTATTATTAGATCCTTATTTTTCAGCCAGTAAAATTCATTGGTTATTTAAAAATGTGCCTGCAGTGCAGCCATTGGCGGATAAGGGCTTGCTTGCCTTTGGGACCATCGATAGTTTTTTATTGTGGCGTTTGACGAATGATAAAAATCATGTCACTGACATCACTAATGCTTCACGTACTTTATTATTTAATATCCATAGTCAAATCTGGGATGAAGAGTTATTGGCATTATTTTCATTGCCCAGGCAAATTTTACCGCAAGTTTTGGATTGCAATGCGAATTTTGGTCACATTGATAAAAAGTATTTTGGTGCCGCCATCCCCATTTTGGGTGTTGCCGGTGATCAACAAGCGGCATTGATTGGTCAGGGTTGCTTCAAGGCGGGTATGTTGAAAGCGACGTATGGCACGGGTGGCTTTTTATTATTAAATAGCGGTAAAAGTGTGGTGGCGTCTGACAATGGTTTATTAAGTACCATTGCTTATCGCATCGATGGTGATACTGCTTATGGTGTTGAGGGTGGGATTTTTAATGCAGGGACGACGATTAAATGGTTACGTGATGAATTGGGCTTGTTGGATAATGCCGCACAAAGCGAGCAAGTGGCCAGTAGCGTGGTCGATCATGGCGGTGTCTATTTCGTGCCTGCTTTTACGGGTTTGGGGGCACCCTATTGGGATGCGAATGCCCGTGGGGCGATCATGGGCTTAACCCGTAATTCTGAGCGAGGGCATATTGTACAGGCGGCTTTAGCTGCCGTGGCTTATCAAACGCGTGATATTATCGATTGTATGCAAAAAGATGGTCAGCAAAGTATTAGCGCACTGCGTGTTGATGGTGGCATGAGTGCGAATCGTTGGTTATTGCAATTTTTAGCAGACATATTACGAGTTCCGATACAAACTTTGTATGCGACGGAAATGACGGCGTTGGGCGTGATGTTTTTAGCCGGTTTAGGGGTTGGTATGTATGAAAATTTAAACGACATTAATGCGTTATGGGATCGCGCTAATGAATATTTACCCCGTATGGACATTACGCACAGTGAAGCGCTTTATGCAGGATGGCAAAATTCAATCGTAAGGATAAAATCATGACAATACATTTTAAAACATTAAGTGAAGTTTCTGGCTTGATTCAAAGTCGTCAAATTTCTTGTGTTGAGTTGACGACACTGATGTTAGATCGGATCGGATCACTCGATAGTACGCTTAAAAGTTATGCGACCGTCTTGCCGGAAGCAGCGCTTGCCAGCGCCAAGCAAGCCGATAAAGAACTCGATAATGGGCAATATCACGGGCCATTGCACGGTATACCGATGGCAGTGAAAGATTTATGTTTCACTCAGGGGATCCGTACGATGGCAGGGACTAAAGTGTATGAAGATTTTATTCCCGATCATGATGCCACGGTGATCACACGCTTAAAACAAGCCGGTGTAATCTTATTGGGGAAGTTGAATTTATCTGAAGCGGGGATGCCGGGATATCATCCTGACTTTGAAATACCGGTTAATCCGTGGGATCAGAATGTTTGGACTGGTACTTCTTCCTCTGGCTCTGGGGTAGCCACTGCCGCAGGTTTGGCGTTTGCGACTTTGGGCACGGATACCGCCGGTTCAATTCGTTTTCCGGCGGCGTGTTGTGGCGTGGTCGGTTTAAAACCGACTTTTGGGCGGGTAAGTCGTTATGGTGTGTTTGGCATGACCCAATGGATGGATCATGTTGGACCACTCACCCGCTGTGTGGATGATGCGGCACTTGTGTTACAAGTGATCGCTGGACACGATCCGCAAGATGTTTCAACCTTATTAGATCCAGTGGAGGTTATATTACCTAAGCCTCATCACGATTTGATCGGCGTGCGGATTGGCGTAGATGAAAATTTTATCAGCCAGGATACCGACAGTGAAATAACAGGATCAGTTATGACAGCACTGGCGGTATTAGAAAAATGTGGCGCTGATCTTGTGCGTGTAAAAATGCCAGATGTAAAAGATTATTTATCTGCTTGGGCAAAACTGTGTGGCGCAGAAACGATTTTAGCGCATGAGAAAACTTATCCATCACGGCGTGATGATTATGGTCCCTGTTTTCGGGACTGGCTGGATTATGGGGCGACAGTCACTTGTCTTGATTATTTGAAGGCAGATAAATACAGGGCAGAATGTATCGGTAAATTGCGTGAAGTATTTGCTGATATTGATGTTTTGGCAACGCCAACCATGGTGCAACCACCTCATCCCGTAACGCAGACAATGCTTTATGGGCCAATAACGGAAACTTTAGATAAGTCAGCGATTAAGTTTACGGCGATATTTAATTTCAATGGTTTCCCTGCATTGTCTATTCCTTGCGGTTTCAATCGTGCTGGCTTGCCGTTGTCATTACAGTTAGTGGGACATGCGTTGAGCGAATCTTTGTTATTGCAGGTTGGTCGTGTTTATGAAGAGCAGACACAGTGGCATGTGCAACATCCTGCGATCTAGTTTATGCGCCCTGAGTATACCCCGTGTGGGATAAGCGACTTAGGGCAAACGAGGTGGGGTGAGCTATGCCGGATAATCCCGTTTTGCTGGGCCGGTGTATAGTTGTCGTGGACGGCCGATGCGGTAATTGCCGCTGATCATTTCATTCCAATGTGCCAGCCAACCGACTGTGCGTGCCAATGCAAAAATTGCCGTGAACATGTTGCTGGGAATGCCAATGGCATTGAGGGTGATCCCTGAATAGAAATCGACATTGGGATATAATTTTTTCTCAACGAAATACTCATCTTCCAACGCAATTTTTTCTAATGCGATGGCGAGTTTGAATAAAGGTTCATCTGCAGCACCCACCGTTTCTAGTACGTCGTGACATGTTTTTTGCATGACTTTAGCACGTGGATCATAATTTTTGTAAACGCGGTGACCAAAGCCCATCAGGCGAAAAGGATCATCTTTATCTTTGGCACGTTTGATATATTCGCCGATGTTATCCACACTGCCAATTTGTTTGAGCATAGTCAGACAAGCTTCGTTAGCGCCACCATGTGCCGGTCCCCATAGGGCTGCGATCCCGGCAGAAATGCAAGCAAAGGGATTTGCGCCGGTCGATCCGGCGATCCGTACGGTTGACGTTGAGGCATTTTGTTCATGATCAGCATGGAGAATAAAAATTTTATCTAAGGCTTTAGCTAGGACAGGGTCAGGCGCTTTATCTTCAGCGGGGACAGCAAACATCATATGTAGAAAGTTCGCCGCATAATCATAATCGTTGCGTGGTGACACAAAGGGTTGACCGATAGAGTATTTATAACACATGGCGGCAATCGTCGGAATTTTTGCGACCAAACGAAAGGTTGCTTTTTCACGGTTGTTTTGATTCTGAATATCAAGCGAGTCATGATAAAAAGAGGACAGTGAGCCGATGACGCCACCCATGATTGCCATAGGATGGGCATCACGGCGAAAGCCTCTAAAAAATTGCCGCATTTGTTCATGTACCATAGTGTGACGATTGATTCTTTTTACAAAGGCGCTCTGTTCCTGCGCTGTGGGTAATTCACCATTGAGTAGTAGAGAGCAAACCGTGAGATAATCGGCATTTTCAGCCAACTGCTCAATCGGATAGCCGCGATAAAGTAAAATGCCTTTTTCACCATCGATGTAGGTGATTTTTGATTCACATGCCGCAGTACGGGCGAAACCTGGGTCGTAAGTAAAGGTATCCTTTAGTCCAGCAATATCAATGACATCTTGTCCAAGTGTGCCAGAATATATCGGAAGGTCAGTTGATCCTTTGTCATCAATGGATAAGTGGGCTTGCGCTTTGCTCATTAGGTTTCCTCTTGTGCAACGGTATATGGAAAAACCAGTGATTCACTGTCAACTGTCTTTTCTAGGATAATCCTAGAAAGGCAGTTGCAGAGGGATAAATCGTGCAACCATTTGATTTAGATAGCGTAATAAAAAAATGCGCGGTCACCTAAATGGTAATGAGCATTTTTTTATAGTGCTAGATGAATCAAATAGTTGTGCGAGTTGCTCGCTGCCAACTGCTTTTTCTAGGATAACGGTGCCCATTCTGCTAAAAGTTAGCATGACAGTCAATAGTTAACCCTGGTTCAGGGGAAATGAAC
>JAZGGN010000039.1:0-2396 GCA_036480475.1 Gammaproteobacteria bacterium | reverse complement strand
GGTACCTAAATTTAAAAAATTAGGTATCGTTGGTCGGCGCTCAATGAAAAGGCTTTTTGATTCTATATCTGGATCTATTCGTAAACTTCGATCATTACGGTTTGAAGTAAATAAAACAGCAAAAGCAACCGCTTCAGGATTTAAAAGAATGGCGGTTGCGGCGCTTGGTTTTTTCGGTGCTCGAGAATTTTTCAGAGCAGGTTCGGAGTTTCAGTCATCTCTTGCCGATCTGTCGGCGATTACTGGTGCCGTGGGCGATGATTTTGATTTCTTGAAGTCAAAGACATTGGAGCTTGCCAAAGCGAGCATTACATCACAAGCTGAAGTAGCGCAGGGTATTAAGCTGGTCGCATCAGCCAAGCCTGAATTGCTGGCAAATCTCCCATTGTTGATTAAGACTACTGAACAGATATTACTGTTAAAAAATGCATCAGGACTCGATTTTGCTACCGCTGCAAAAGTTGGTGCCGAAAGCCTTAATATTTTCGGTAAAAGTGCTGAGTTTGCCTCTAAATTTGTAAACATACTCGCCGCAGGTTCAAAGTTTGGATCTTCAGAAGTAGCGAATACCGGTGAGGCCGTTCTCATTTCAGGTGGTGCGGCTAGAAGTGCAGGACTTTCATTTCTTCAGTTGAATGCTGCTATCCAGACCGCAGCTTTAGGTTGCTTTAAGGGAGCCAGAGCAGGTACGGCGCTAAACGCTATTCTCAGCAGATTGCAACGTAAAGGTATAGACTTCCAGAAGCTTGGTCTGGAAAAATCTTTCACGTTAGTCAAGAATGCGATAGAGAGTCAAACCGATTCGACTAAGCGCGCCCAATTAGCAGCTGATCTGTTTGGCGAGGAACATGCCAAAGTCGGTTTTGCAATAATCCAGAATGTCAAAATGTTGGGTATATTTGAAAAGGTATGGGCTGGTACCAATGTTGCTCAGGAGCAAGCTAGTATAAGACTGGCAACATTCAGCGCCAAGGCGCGCGGTCTCGGCATCGCAATCAGAGATAAGTTAATTCGTGTATTTTTAAAACTGGCTCCTACTTTTGAGAAAATCACAAAAGACGCCACTGATTTTATTGATTCAATCACACCACAACAGATTGAAATATTTGCTAATAGTTTGAAAGACTTCACGCTGGCCTCTGTTGAAGTGGTCAAACAGATTTCAACCCAGTTAATACCAGTGGTTAAAGAACTTTTTGCATCGATGGATACGAAAACAATATCTAATATGGTAAATAATATTTTCACTATCGCTGAAGCGGTGAAACTGTTATTAGTGCCGGTAAAAGTGTTGGCGGCACTTTTCAAAGGTATAGGTACATTTATAGGTGAGGCCGTCGGTCAGCTTGTAACATTTAATTTAAAAAAAGAAGGTACTACTTCATTATTAGAATCTTTTTCAGTTGGTGGTAAAGTTTTAGGACTCTTTGAAAGAGAAGCGCCCATAGTATTACCAACACAGGTAACAGCACCAACAGTGGCGCCGACGACGATGAACTCTCAAGCCCAGATAGATATTAACATCAGGGATCGTGAAGGTGTTGTAGAGTCAGTCAAAACCAAGCGTCAGGGAAATACAAGCGCCATGGATCTGGGAGTTAACATGGCGAGTGCTGCCTGATGGCATTAATCGATGAATTATCGGCGGCCTCTTATAAAGGCGCACCATTCCTGGTGAACAGCGTCAGCACTAGTGGTGGCCGTAAAACGGTGCAGCATGAATTTCCAAACTCCAATATACAAGTCATAGAAGACCTTGGGCTATTGCCTCGTGAATATCGAATAAGTGCGATCATTGCTGAACCTGATTATATTAAAAAACGTAATACGTTGCTTAAAGCACTTGAGGGAGAAGGGAAGGGTGTCCTAATCCATCCTTTTTATGGACGTGTAGAAAATATTGTCGCCAAGACTTTTACACTCAATGAGAGCGTATCACGTCTTGGTGATACCGTTATCGAGATAGTTTTTGCACCTTCGGAAACAGACGGTTTACCGGCAAAAATAGCAAATACTGACAGTCAAGTAGCGAAGGAGTCTGATAAAGTAAAGAACGGTGTTATTGATGACATTTTGGAATTTTTTGGTGTGACAGACGAGTTCGTTGGCAATTTTAAAGCCGCGGTTGATAAGGTTGAGGAAATTGCAGATAAAGTCCAAGAGGTTTCAAGAGCAGTACAAACTATAAAAGGTCAAATCGACGGGTTTACTGCTTTAGTGACTAACTTTAAAGCTAACGCCAAGCAATTGGTGAAAAATCCAGCAGCCCTGGCTAGTAGCTTGAGCAATATAATCTCAGAGGTGCCAAAACTCTACAGCAACGCAACGGAACAAACTGAGGTGTTATCGGGATTATTTGGTTTCGGGGATGACGATCCTGTTATTAACCCAACCAC
>JAZGGN010000038.1:0-2699 GCA_036480475.1 Gammaproteobacteria bacterium | reverse complement strand
TTTGCAACTTGCCCTATTTCATTTCTTAAAATTTGTGGATCCAGCATGAGTACAACTATCCTTATTTATTTATATAGGTTTATTTTTATAGATTCATTTTTGCAGGCCAGTAAACAATATGGCCAGGTTTTATGATGGTGTTTAAATGTTCGATTATAGGTGCCACTTTTTCGATTTCATCATAAAATTCAATGACGATAGGTAAATCAAGCGACATATCTATCAATGACGATGAATGCATTTCCCCTGAACTACCGAATCCTGTAATGCCACGGAACACAGTAACACCCTGCACTTTGCTTTCATCATGTAAGTATTGCAGTAGCTCTTGCATGTGTGCCTTGGCTTCATGCAAATAGACTCTAACGATAGTAACTTCAGACTCATTCATAGGTTTCTCCCAACTATCATGCCTAACCAACAACCAATTAAGCACAGCGTGACGCTAAAAATGACATTCAGTGCTGCTTTTAATTGCTCCCCTGATTCAAGCAGATTCAATGTCTCGATTGAAAACGTTGAAAAGGTCGTAAATGCACCCAGTAAACCAATCATTAGTGCCGCACGCCATTCAACGCTAACATCCATTCTTTCGATCATAAACACATATAGAAAACCCATGAACAATGAGCCAACGATATTGACTGTTAATGTGCCGTATGGAAATCCCCTGCCTAACAAGGCATAAATGCCACTGGACATCCAATAGCGCAACAATGCACCTGTTGCACCACCTGCAGCAATGAAAGCTAGTTGAGTCACGTGTTCGAAAGTCCGTCCGAGTCTATTGGGGTTAAAATTAGCGGGTATTTTATGAGACTTTTGCCCGAAAGTCTCACCCGACAGGGAAGTCGGGTCAAATTCAGAAACGTTAAGTTTTTGATTTTGGAAGAAACACAAAATCGCATTTGTGTGTTTTGTCGCATTGTTGAGCCAGGGTTGGCTTGTGCAAAGCTATTTTTGATATAAATAGCCTAATTGCTTTTTTTCGCTAGTTTATGCCTGGCTTCTTTATCCAGGATCCTTAGCCTATCAAGCTTCTCAGCTATCTTGATTTCCAGGCCGCGATCAACGGGATGATAATAGTGCTTTTCTTGCATATCGTCGGGGAAATAATGCTCGCCTGCTGCATAAGCCTCCGGTTCATTATGCGCGTAACGATATTCCTTACCATAATCCAGTTCCTTCATGAGTGTGGTTGGTGCATTACGCAAATGCAGTGGAACTTCATGGGATGCGCTATTTTTAACATCACTCATCACGGTATTGTAGGCTTTATAGACAGCATTACTTTTGGCAGCACAGGCCAGATAAACGATTGCCTGGGCAATGGCCAGTTCCCCTTCAGGTGATCCCAAACGTTCCTGGGTCTCCCATGCATCCAGTGCCAGGCGTAAACCGCGTGGATCGGCATTGCCAATATCTTCTGAGGCCATTCGCACCACTCTTCGTGCAATGTAAAGCGGATCACAACCGCCATCTAACATCCGGGCATACCAATATAATGATGCATCGGGTGAAGAACCTCTAACTGATTTATGTAATGCCGATATTTGATCGTAAAAGGCTTCACCACCTTTATCAAAACGGCGCACGCCACCACCGCTCACAACTTCCTCAATCAACTGATCACTAATTACATTTCCTTCTGCCAAATCGGATGCTATCTGCAATAGATTTAATGCCCTTCGCGCATCACCATCAGCAATTTCTGCTAATTTCTGCATCGCCATGTCTTCTAGTGTCAGGCCTTGATCTGCAAGACCATTTTCTTTATCCGTTAATGCCTTTAGCAATATGTTCTTAATGTCATCTACTTCCAGTGACTTTAAAACATAAACTCTCACGCGTGATAAAAGCGCGTTATTTAATTCGAAAGACGGGTTCTCAGTTGTAGCGCCAATAAAAGTTACCGTGCCATCTTCGACATAAGGTAGAAAAGCATCTTGTTGTGATTTATTGAAACGATGCGCTTCGTCGACAAACAGAACGGTATCTTTATCATAAACTTCCCGATATTGCTTTGCTTGCTCAATTGAAGCACGAATATCCTTGACACCACTAAGTACGGCTGAAAGTGAAATAAATTGAGCTTCACAAGAGTTTGCAATGATTCGAGCAAGCGTTGTCTTACCTGTACCAGGTGGCCCCCAAAAGACCATGGAATGTAAACGACCATTTTCAATGGCAACCCTTAATGGTTTCTCTGGGGCCAGAATATGTTGCTGACCTGCAAATTCATCTACCGTCTGCGGCCGCATACGATCTGCAAGTGGGTGATAATCCGGATTTGATGTCATGGGTCTGGTTTTAAGTGGTATTGCCACATGTTTGCTTCAGTTAATTTGATTTTTATCATTTTAAGTACTATCCCTGTAGATAGAAACAGATGATTTTAAATTGGAGATTATTTATGGATACTTCATTACATCTCGTTAAAGATCTTTTTCTGCAGATTGGGCTGTCAAATAATGACCCGGATATAGAGAGTTTTATTCTCAAAAATAAGGGTATTCCCTCTGGGACTCCAATTTGGGAGGCGGATTTCTGGACTCGATCACAGGCCGACTTTCTCAAGGAGTCTTATGATGAGGATTCTGACTGGGTTGATGCTGTCGATCAACTCGATGCCCTCTTACGAGATTAACAGATCACTTGGCAATTTTACCCCAAAGATCGTAGTCCCCTGATGTCTCGAT
>JAZGGN010000037.1:0-2442 GCA_036480475.1 Gammaproteobacteria bacterium | reverse complement strand
GCAAAGATTTGACACTGGCTCAGCTTGAGAGTGATTTTGATGCCATTATCATGGCGGCAGGCACCCTGCGACCGAATTTATTGGATATTCCTGGAAAGGAATTAAGTGGGATCGTACACGGCTTAGATTTTTTATTGGCGGCGAACCATCACGTTGAGCGGGCGCATGTCAATGAAACCGTGATTGTTATCGGTGGTGGTTTTACGGCGATGGATTGTGCGCGCACGATCAAACGCTTAGGCGCAAAGTTAGTACATTTAGATGTGCCAGAAAATAAAAAATCCTGGCACAATATTGCCTTGCCCGATTCGCGAACCCAGGCACAAGTTTTATATCGTCGATCAGAAAATGAAATGTTAGTGACACCGGGAGAAGTGGAAGAATTAGGTCACGAAGGCATTCAAATGCATTACTTGATCAGCCCACTCAAATATCTGGGGGAAAATGGTCAAGTCACGGGCATGCAATTTATTCGCAATGCGTTGGGTGATCCTGATCCCAGTGGACGACGCAAACCCATTACCATACCTGGCAGTGAATTTGAAGTCTCAGCCGATCTGATATTATTGGCGACCGGCCAGTTCCCTGAAACCACTTGGATTGATGCGCAGTTACAATCACAATTAGTCAATGGAGATGGCTGGTTAAAAAACTCCAGCGGCTATGAAACGGCACAAGACAAAATTTTCATCACTGGTGATTTTTCAACCGGCGCAAAATCTTTAATTGACGCCATTGGGCATGCTAAAGAATGCGCACGTCGCGTGGATAAATTTTTAATGGGGGTGCAACGTATGCAGCAAGTGGCCGTCATTGAAGATACGTCGCGTGGGTCACAGCGGATCCGAGAAATGGATGCGGTGCCGGTGCAGGACATGTCAACTTTACCGCTGAACCAACGTTATTTTAAAGCAGAAGTTGAATTAGGGTTCGATCAACAACAAGCGATCGATGAAGCGCAGCGTTGCTATCAATGTCATTATAAATATGAAATCGACCCGGATGTTTGTATCTATTGTAATTGGTGCATTAAAGCCAAGCCACAACCGGATTGCATTGTCGAAGTGAGTTCACTCAATTATAGCGAACAAGGTAAAATCGTTGGCTTTAATCGTGCCGAAAGCAGTGAAGATACCAACCTGGTTTATATCAACCAGGAAGATTGCATTCGTTGTCACGCCTGTGTCGAAGCTTGTCCGGTGGATGCTATCAGCGTGCAAAAAGTAAGCTTGGCCGAAGTGATCTGCGCTGATGAGCCTGGAAAAAGCAGCTAACAGCTAAACAATCGCACAATTCTTTGATTCACTTGATACTATTTTTCAGGTTAAATATCTTTAATGGGGAGTGTTGTTTCTTACAGAAATTTTTATTATGATGTGGCTTGTGTGTGTGTTAACCAAATCATACTTTCCCTGACCTGTTGGGCGACTTTAGTTTAGTGTCGAGATGATGGATTAATAAGTGGGTGATCAATGTGGTTATATACAGACAGCTTAATAAATAAATGAATGAATTAAGTAGGAGTTATTATTCATGATGAAAATTAAAAACATTTTTGGCGCCATTGGCGCTGTCTTTTTTGTGCTATATGCGGGAAGCGCCAGTGCATGGATTGAAGTTGGTGGTGAACCGGTAACCATTACCCCACCGCCGGTTGTTGATTCAATCATTGTTAAGTTTGCTGAAATAGAGGGGCAGAAGCGTGGCGAAGTCGATATCACCGCGATGAAGCAGCAAATTTTTGATATGAGCGATGTGAATTTTGAGCATAAGGATTCGTCCCTCTCAGAGACGTTTGGGATGTTTGTTTTCCAAATTACAGAAGAAGATGGTGCTCGTCTGCAAAAACAGGGCAGTGAGCACATAGAGTCTATGTTGGATGCCTTGGTTTCTAAGTTAAATCAAGATCCTGCCATCGAGGTTGAAAAAAACACTATTTTTTCCGTGCAACTACACTCCCCTGGCGAACTTGGGTCGAGAGAGCCGGATGATGTACTCTATAAGAGTGAACAATGGCACTATCAGGGTGAGACGATTGGTGATGACATAATTCGATCCAGAGGGGTGAATCTGCCTTTGGCATGGGGGCATCATACGATAGGCTCTGAAGACAGCGTTATTGCGGTGGTGGATACAGGTATTGTGAAAAGCTATTATGGCGAGGATCACGAAAATTTGGAAGGAAAAATCCTAGATGGATATAATTTTGTTGAAGGTGAACTTGGACAGCCTCCTGTTGACAATGGCAGTTTACATGGCACGCATGTCGCTGGCACCATCGCTGCAAAAACCAACCATAACTTGAGAGTCGCTGGTCTAGGTGATCGCCACAAAGAAGATACATATTTATACAAAACGGCATGCTAATTCACCTCATCAAAAGCGGGGATACTGAGGTTCCCAAGTAAAGCAAGATAATGACTTTTGACCACCTCTCTGCCG
>JAZGGN010000036.1:0-5842 GCA_036480475.1 Gammaproteobacteria bacterium | reverse complement strand
TTTCTTTGGCATTCCAAGCTTGATAAATTTCAGTGGGAATTATAAATGGGTCATGCCCCCAATCCAATTGTTGCCGTGCTGCGGCGATTTCATCTTCACCGAGAGGCGCACCATGAGTAATATGACTACCTTCCATATTCGGCGCACCATAGCCAATCACCGTTTTACAGCAAATCAAGCTCGGTTTATCACTGACTTGACGTGCCTCTTTAATCGCTTTTTTAATGGCACTGGCATCGTGACCATCGACATTGGCGACCACATGCCAACCATAAGCCCCAAAACGCTGTGGCGTATCATCAGAAAACCACGGATCAACCTTACCATCGATTGAAATACCGTTATCATCATAAAAAGCAATCAGCTTACCCAAACCTAAGGTCCCGGCTAACGAACATACTTCATGGGAAATACCTTCCATCAAACAACCATCGCCGACAAACACATAGGTATAATGATCAACGATTTGATAGGCGTCACGATTAAATTGTGCTGCCAGAGTGCGTTCAGCAATCGCCATGCCCACTGCATTGGCTAAACCCTGTCCTAATGGACCCGTGGTGGTTTCCACCCCTGGCGTATAACCATATTCCGGATGCCCTGGCGTTTTAGAATGCAACTGACGAAAATTTTGAATATCTTCAATAGTCAGTGCATAGCCCGTCAAATGTAATAAAGCATAATGCAATAATGAACCATGACCATTAGATAAAATAAAACGATCTCGATTTGGCCAATTTGGGGCCACTGGATCGTGCACTAAAAAATCACTCCACAGCACTTCAGCAATGTCGGCCATTCCCATGGGCATGCCAGGATGACCTGAATTTGCTTTTTGCACTGCATCCATACTCAAAGCACGGATGGCATTGGCAAGTTGACGTCGTGATGACATGATAGGGTTTCCTACAGCTATGTTTTGGATCGGTATTGTCGCGCAGACCGCGCAATTGAGCAAGCCTTTTACGGGGATGTTAAAAATATGGCTGGGGAGGTTTGATCGTGCACAGCCTATGGATTTCTATCAAAAAAGCAAAAAAGATGGGTAACTACTCACCATTATCCTCATCTAAAGACGCTTGCAATTCAATCTGTTAATGGCCAACAAAAGTGATCCACTATCGGCCAATAAAAGTGATCCACCCCAAGATATATAAACAGACAATCTGTCTATAATGTTCTCTCTCTTAAGACTAAACCAGAGGGGAACAATAATGAAGAGGTGGATCATGATTCATAAAATAAAAGCCCTTTATAACGGAGGGGAAGGAAGCTCAATTAGAGCTATTTCTAAACAGTTGGGGATCTCTCGCAATACAACGCGAAAGTATCTTCAACTGAATGAGCAAGCGATAACAAAGAAACAAAGTGAATGCACACGCAGCAAAATGTTGGACGATCATCGTGACTATATAGTTTATCTATTGCACACTTACCCTCAGCTAAGCGCTGTCAAAGTTATGCGCAAATTGCTGGAAAAAATAGGGGAAGTAAACGCCTCTGACCGAAGTATGAGACGTTACATCCATAAACTCAAAGCAACGATTACCAGTTGTCAACGACGTTACTATGAGCCGATATTAGCTCATGTGCCTGGGGTACAATGTCAAGTTGATCCCGGAGAATTACGGGGAGTAATGATCGGTGGAATAGCAACAACTGTGTATTTTGTTGTCTTTGTACTCTCCTATTCAAGACTAATGTATGTTGGCGTATCTCGTGATGCAATAAATACAGAAAGATTCATTAAGCTACATGATGCTGCATTGCGCTATTTTGGTGGTAGACCAGAAGAATGTGTTTATGACCAAACCAAGTTAGTTGTCATTTCTGAAATATACCGTGAACTGACACTCAATCAACGCTTTCACCAATACGCCACAGGTGCAGGCTTTCAGATACGAGCTTGTGAGGGTTATGATCCTGAAAGTAAAGGAAAAGTAGAATCTGGCGTCAAATATGTGAAGCAAAATGCCTTGTATGGCGAATCATTTGATAGCTGGCAAGCATTGGAGCAATATCTGGTTGATTGGTTAAACAATATTGCTAATAAGCGCCTACATGCGACCACCGGCAAGCAGCCACAACAGCACTATGATAGTGGAGAACGTGCACATATGAAGCCTTATTTGCAACCTGCTTGCTTGAGCCTTGCAAGCTTAGTTGATACACGTCAAGCGGATAAAACTGGATTAGTTTCTTGGCTTGGCAGTAAATATTCTGTACCGATGAATTATCAGTGTGCCCAAGTAGGTGCCGCAGCTGACAACGGAGAATTAGTACTGACTGACCTGAATAGTGATGAAATAATCGCACGCCACAAATTAAGCACAAGCAAAGGAGCCGTGATTAAAAATCGTAATCACTATCGAGATAAAAGCTTACAAATTGCAGATTATGAGCAAGCAATCCAAAACCTGTTAGGCGAGGAACTGGGTCAAAGTTTATGTCAACGTTTAAAAATGACGTCGCCAACTATTTACAAAGATCAACTGTCTGGGCTAAAGCAAGTATTGACCCAACACTCAGACATCCCTCTAGCCCTGCTAGCACAGTTAGCTCAACGAGCGCAATTGAAGGTCAGTCAAATTCGAGATTATCTGGCAATCCATGCAACAAACCCTGAGCGCTTAGAGGCGCTAGATAGTCCCACTAGTCTGCCAGCACAAACAAAAGTATTGGCAGAGTATAGCGATCTTGGCTGCACGTCAGCCACGGAGGGAAGCCATGAACTCCATTGAACAAACAGCCCGTAAATATCGCGAGCTACGTTTTAACAGCATTGCTGACAGTTTAGAGCGCTTATTAGCTGATGCTGAAAATAATGACTACTCCTATCTTCAATTTTCTGATGAGCTTGTTGAACTAGAGCACCAAATGCGTAATAGCAAACGCATAGAATTAAATCGACGTAAAGCGAATTTCCCTCGTATTAAAACATTAGAAGAATTTGATTACAGACATCAGACGACCATTACTAAGCGTCAGGTTAATCAATTGCTTGATTTTAATTTTATTGATAATCGCTGTAATTTGATATTTATTGGCTCTCCTGGGGTAGGGAAAACCCACCTGGCAACAGGGATAGGTGTCAAAGCAGTTGATGCGGGTTACAAGGTACTGTTTATTTCGGCACTTGCCTTAGTAGAAACTCTAGAGCTAGCAGAGATTAAAGGGAAATTAAAGATTAAAATCAATAGCCTGCTTAAATTTGATGTGCTGATTATCGATGAATTAGGTTATTTACCTATGAATAAGCAAGGGATGTATAACTTGTTTCAGCTTATTAATGGGTGCTATGAGTTGCGTTCTATTATTTTAACCACAAATAAAGACTTCACTAATTGGGGTGAGTTTTTTATGGACGATAATGTCGCGGTTCCTATTGTCGACCGCTTGATTCATCACTCACATATTTTCATGTTAGGAGGAGAAAGCTATCGATTAAAACAAAAACAATCTGTATAATATTTTTTTGGGCGGGGTGGATCACTTTTATTGGCCGATAGTGGATCACTTTTGTTGGCCATTAACACAATCACTTCATCTAAATCTAAACTCATTACTTTAACGATAAATTCTGGCTCAACGCCCTCAATAAGCAAATTTTTAGCAATTGTCATTTTTGCTTGCTCAAAACCTTGCTCATACCCTTGTTCATAGCCTCGTTGTTCAAAATGTTCTGCTAAAGTCATGATTTTCTCCTCCGTTTCAGATGATACCGCACCATGTAATAGCTTGTGTAAGACTTCATAATCAGTGACACTACTACTTTTATCCAGAGACGCTTGTAATTCAAGCACCGTCCTTAAATCTAAGCCGGTTATCTTAACGACAAACCCTGGGTCAACCCCCTCAATAAGTGAATTTTTAGCAATCGCTACCTTTTCTTGCTCACGACCTTGCTTATGGCCTCGCTCAACGCCTCGCTGCTCTAAATGTTCTGCTAACGTCATGATTTATTCCTCAGCTTCAGATGATACCGCGCCATGTAATAGCTTGTGTAAGACGTCATAATCGGCGACACCACTAGCTTTTAGAGTATAATCGGTAGTCATTACGCTTTATTCCTCACTATTCACTACTTTTATCAAGCGACGCTTGTAATTCAAGTACCGTCTTTAAACTTAAGCCGGTTATCTTAGCAATAAATTCTGGCTCCGCACCCTCAACAAATGCACTCTTTGCAATCTTTACTCGCGCAACTTCTCGTCCAATTCCCCGCAGCTTTAATTGCTCTGATAAAGTCAGTACTTGTTTAGCTGCTTCAGCAAGCATACTATCTAGATCCACTCCTGTTATCTCAGCAACGAACTCAGGGTCAGCGCCTTCCATAAGCGCATTCTTGGCAATCACTACCTGTTCGTACCCTTCTCCAAAACCTTCCTCAAACCCTTCTTGCCATAATCGTTCTGCTAATGTCATCATTCACCCCTCTGTATAATACTGCACTGTGAAAAGTACACCTTTCTCATCAAATTAAACAACCCTCTCTTTGCGAATTATTTAATTGTCTTTGATTTGTAAGAATAAAGCTTGTTTAAAACAAATACAAGTGAATTAAATAATTAATTCAAAAAAAGTTAAAACAGAAACGCCCACTAGATTCTTCATAAAACCGATGTTAGCTGCTTTTTAGGACTATCGTTATACCAATAATATATTGGCTTAAATCTATCGGTATGCCAATAATAATTTTTGCTTGTTCACTACGGTAAGATAGGCATTATAAAATTTTTAGCATGATAAATTTATGAATAATCCACGCATATTTCAATCAATCCCGCTTCATAGTAATCAAATACTAGAATTAGACAATCAAGCCAGCCATCACTTACTGCGCGTATTACGTTTAAAAGTTGGCAATCCTATTACTCTGTTCAATGGTGAAGGCGGAGAGTACGGTGGACAATTGTGTGTTATCAAAAGAAATCGCGTCAGCGTAAAGGTTGGCGATTTTCGTCCGCACGAATGCGAGTCCCCTTGTGCCATACATCTTGCTCAGGCCATCAGCAAAAGTGCCAGTATGGATCTCATTGTGCAAAAAGCAGTGGAATTAGGAGTGCATACGATCACACCGATCCTCAGTCAACATTGCACGATCAAAACAACACCGGCACACTTACAAAAGCGTCGGCAACATTGGCAAGCCATTATCATCAATGCCAGTGAACAATGTGGACGTAATACCCTGACGCAAATTAATCCACCAATAGACTTGTCACCTTGGCTACAGCAAAAAACGACAGAAACCAAGTTACTGCTTGATCCAAATAGCAAGCAATGTTTCACTACGCCGCTTCCAAAAGCAACACAGATCAATTTACTCATCGGTCCTGAAGGTGGATTTTCAGAATCAGAAAATCAACTGGCACAAAAGCAGGGCTACCTCGCCGTGAATTTGGGACCAAGAATATTACGCTGTGAAACCGCGGTACTTGCAGCCATAAGTTTAGCGCAATCATGCTGGGGCGATCTAAGTGACAAGTCAAATGCGCTGTCGCCAGAATAAGGAACGGGCACGAAATAACTTCCGTGTTTAGCGCTCAGATTTATGCCAGATTGAATCGTTCCGATTGAGACAAACCGCAGAACTACCCGAGGTAATGCGAGGATTTTTCGATTGAGCAACGATTCAAGATGGTGTAAAGGTGAGATGCAAAACCGGAAGTTATTCCGTGTCCGTTCCTTAGGCAACAAAGCCTTCAGCAGGAGCGGCTTAGCGTTTCAGACGATCCCTTCCTCGACAAGCCTTTTGGTGGCGATGCTTTAATCAATACTATTAAAACCCTGTTATCAAGCATCATGCCTGATAACAGGGCTGCGATGGATATTAAGCAAC
>JAZGGN010000035.1:0-4365 GCA_036480475.1 Gammaproteobacteria bacterium | reverse complement strand
GGTTCTATTGTATTGATGGTGGCTTGCATTGCTTTATCTCCTTTGACAGTTAATAGGGACTTCGAGTACAGGTCACTTTAACTGCTTGAAAACCTTATTGTCATGCAAGCTCACCGGAAGCACACAGGCGTTAGAGGGTAATGTTCACCTTATCCCGCAGATACAAGGTACATACCTCATTTTATCCTTTCCGAAAATGGTGTATAAAACATAAGCCAGCAGCTTATTGGCCATAATATGAGCGCTCGCCATAATTGGCGGGAACAGCTTTAAGCTGGCTTGCCTTCCTATATCCCTCGTCTAGCCATTAGGCGGGGTTTCCTTAGCCACCGTCCGCAAAAACTCGCGCCCCATCTACGCGCAATTACACGCAAGCTCTATACAAATAAGGTACATTTTGCAGCAAAAAAAACCATTTGCAGGGGCACGACGGGGGCAAACGAGGGGCATTTCAGCCCCTGCAGGGGCAGTAGAGGGGTAATTATTTTTTAGATTAAGTTTTGAGTTGCATTATATGCTTTTTCAGTTATTGCTGGAATAATCTTTGAGTTTTCTTAACATTTAGCCTAAAATTATATTAATAGAACATTTAGGATAAATATAAGCTTATTTAAGGAAAAGCATATGCTTTTATTAACACGTATTAGACGGAGTTTTAGCCATGTCTTTAAGTGTTGCATATCATATATTGGACGTGGATTTAGGTGTACTTATAATTGCTTCATAACATGGCTCACCACAAATGCAGAGGCAATCACAGCATTTGCAATTTTAGTTGCTGGCATCTGGGTCGCTGGGGTGTTTATTTATAGACACGTTTACATTCCACTGACAGCACCACTTCATATTTCACCACAAATAGAACTTGCTATCGGTAAAACACGTGAGGGAAGAATTCCGATTTTAATGGACATTACCATCATAAATAAAAGCGCACAAAAAGCCTATATTTTGCCCACAGTTTTTGAGGCACGAGGTTTAGAATATGACGAAAAAGTACAGGAAGTAGATACTGAAGAGTTTATGAAAAAAATAGATAGTCTGTGGACAGGATGGCACTATGAAGATCGATTTGAACATGAAGAAACCCTTGTTGCTGCTGGTTATCTTCACCTTGGGAGTTCGCTTATGCCAGGTGAGTCGAGATACGCAAGTGCTTTGTTTTATATTCCAGCAGGTGATTATGATAGTATTGCTGTTTATACCGATTTTCACGCAGTCCGCAAAAAAAATAAAATTTGGCAAAAAGAAAAATTTTTTAAAAAGAATGGATATCTTACTACCCCATGTCGTATCAAGACCGAAAAACCAGGTCATTGTGAAAGTTTACACGTTGATCGCGGCATACGTTTATTGAGTGATCGATCTTCGATATCAAAAAAATGAGAATTTAGAATTGAAGAGCAATGGGAATATTTGATCATTGCGAGTCAGAAAGACAAGGAAGATCAATACCAGATATATTTTAAAAGAAAACCAGATAAAGAAGGGAATAGTGAAATTGCTAAAGAAATTATCACAAAAGAAAATAAACCTAAACTCTATAGCCTTATTGATAAATATAGCGACAAATTTAAAGGTACTAAATTAATGGGTACTGATAGACAAAGTAAAAATTTTATAAAATCAGTCAATGAATTCATTAAACTAAAAGGTGGCCTTCCGTTAGATATAAGCAAGAATAAAAAAGACAAGGAATTTCGTAATGATGCAGGGTATTCTAATTTTCCAGTGATTGAAAAAATATGGCTGCATCCGAGTAACACAGAAGAGTATAATAACTCCTGTAATTCAAACCAGAAAGAATAGATATCGAACTGAATTTTTTCGGGATATTTAATCGTTAAACAAAACTATCAGATTAGGGCGGAACTAATACAGCTATGTGCTTAAGGTAATAAGCAAGCCAAGTATCCCTGTTGCAACACCAACCGCAATGAAGGTTATTGCACTTAATCGGCTGGTCGACCGTTGGATGTCTTTGCTTAAGCGAGTGTCCATTTCCTTCATTTGCAATTGAACTTCACTGATCTGCCTTTGTGTTGCTGATTGCAAGGCTGCAATTTTTTCATGAGTTTTGGCTTCTGATGCTGCAACTTTCTCTATCAGCTTGGTTTCAGTCTCAGCAATCTTTTGGTGAATATGCGCAATTTCCTTATGGATATCGGCAATTTCTTTCCGTGTTTCGTCATGATGTTTCGCAATCGCCTGTTGCGTGCTTTCATGCTTTTCTGCAATTTCACGCTGAGTGTCTGTGATCTCCTGGCGGATCTCTTTACTTTCCTGCTGGATCAACTGCTCAAAGCGCTGCATATCCTGCTTAGTGACTTGTTGGTTCTTTTGTACCAACTCAATCACTTTCGCTGTTTCCTTCGCATGCGCTTCAGCAAGCTTAGGATCGCAACCAGATTTTTCTAAGCTTTTAGCATACAACAGTGTATCAAAATTAGTCATAAGTTCGGCAACCATGAGATTTTACGTCACTCCTTTAAATTATAGTCACTCTGCTCCCATTAATATAGGTGAGCGCATAGGGTATTGATTTCACAGCGGTCCAGGGCTTTATTGCACCAGCGCTTTAAGTGACCCTATTATAAGCGCCATGAGCGACAGATGTCCAGTTGTTTTACCTTAATATGATCAATCCATACGCAAAAAATTCAAAGCTTGCGGATAAATCATAATACGCCCACCAACCGCGATGATCTGGATAATATCGATCGCTAGTGGATTACGAGAATAAGATGGTGGCACACCATTAGCAAAATAAACATCTTGCGGCCAAGTGAGATTATGGCTCTCTTGCGCGTCCTGCTGCAAGAATAATTGCACGGCCATATATTCATCTGTTTGTGGCAGGTTGCTAAACTCAAACGTAACGTCTTCTGTTAACACCCCTTGAAACTTATTTGCCCGCTTAAAATCAAGGATGACGGTGCCACTTAAATCACCTAAATCATGCACCCTGTATTGCAAGCGTGGGTTTTGCAAAAGCTGGCCTTGTAAATCCAAATCACCGCCAGCTAAAACCTCGCCGGAGCTCGCCTCCAGCCAACGACTGCTGTGCAACTGCTTAGTCCCGTCATCAATTAACTTCAACCAAGCGTTAGGAACCACCACCGCTGGCGCCTGCACATCCCCAATTACCTCTCTCATCCAAGCCTGACCATCGAAGCGATAATCAGATTGCTCATCACTGATGAACACCCGCCAATCTTTTTGTGGGATAATAAATACCCAGGCATTATTACGCGAGTATGCCAGATTATTATCCTGGCCCTGCCAATCACCAAAGGCATTGGCAGCAACAACATACATCGCCCCTGGCGTATGGACAGGGGGTCGAGTTAAATCTTTATCCTGCACAACGCCAGGCACGAGCGCATCTAATTGTCGCAACGCTTCATTGTGAGTTAAATATTTCAGCGCTTGATTTTCTGCGATTTCAGGCAAGTCCAAATTCGGTGTGACCATTATTTTGCTCCTCTTATTTTATTTTCAAACCACGGCCCGTCCAGGGAAACCGCGCCCAACAACCACTGATAATTGATACACCACAACCTCAATCGACTGCCCAGGAGTAAAACCATCAGCACTTTGCTCACTGGCATAATAAATAATGCGCGGATTGGGTGTGTTCGATGAGTTTGGTCTAACATCACTAAATGTTTTCACCACCTGACTATTCCTGATAATATCCACCTCATAAACCTCGAAGGATTCAGACATCGGCACATCAACCAAATCACGCCACTGGCCATCAATGCGATTGCGCCGTTTCCAGGTTAAGGTCAGTGAATAGTTTGTGCTGCGCGTCGCACTGAGATGCACCGGTGCAAAAGGCATGAGTCCCTTCGCCTTAAAGCAAAACTTATCACCCACCACCGAACTCGCCAGCATGCCCAAGGTGACGGCTTTGAAGATTTGAGATTGACCAATGATACTGTTGTCTACCTGGATATGCTCCAGTAGATTACGATTGAGCAACACAAACGGCTCGACCGTTTGATGCTGATTGATTTTATGCTCCGTGCCTAAGCGACCACGCACCAACGTACTTAACACCATATCGCCATTATTATTCAATACCGCATCTTGGAATTGAATCAATTCTTCACCAACACAGGCCAGATTGTCACCTTGCAATAACTGCTCGCATGTAATCGATTCTAATACGCCACTGAACAGTTGCACCGTGAGCGTATTCTTATCATCCATCACCCAAGACTCACTGTCGCTAAGACCGCGCAGACTGGTGCCAATGGTGGTGCAGTCAAACAGCGTGGTCAGCGCATTAAAAGCCATGCCATCACTGGATTGCAAAATAACCGCCCCTGACCAATTAGTACCATAACCACAAACCGC
>JAZGGN010000034.1:0-15106 GCA_036480475.1 Gammaproteobacteria bacterium | reverse complement strand
CGGTTACACTCTGAACATACAGACCTATTTTTAAAATTGAACCATAGGTTTGCTTCAAAAACTCCACACTCACACACTACAAGTTTACCTTTTTTAAAACTATCATAATAATTATCCGTCATCATCCACCCCGTTTACAATTAAATTTTCTATTTTCCCTAGCAACCAACGTACATCCACATCGTCCCCGTTGTAATACTCTATTAACACACCCTTTAGCGCCGCTACAAACGTTTCATGCTTTTTTTGTTTATGTATACATCCCATAATGTATGCTGGATTCATCGTAAGCCATCTATCGTTATTAATCAGTTCGGCGGTTTCACGCAAACACCGCTGTGCTTTTCCAAGAGCATCAAACACTTTTTCACCGTGCTTAATTTGCTCCGCTTTATTTTCTTTCTCTAATGCCATCCTCGCCCCCACTTTTGTTTTGAATAATTTCCACATACCTCGCATCGGCATTTGCAGTAGAGGGGATAGCATTCGGATTTATATTTGTTATAACGCTCTTTGTCAATCCAAGTCCCACAACATGAGCACCACACCTTAATTAAATCGTCACTCATCATAAGTCCCCTTTTATTTCAAATCGTTCAACTTCATAGACCAGCTCTTTACCTAGTCGTTTAATAGCCCGTAAAGATTCTTTATTATACCAAGAAATATTTGGGTTATCTTGTTGAAACTTTTTTAAAGCTATTGAAATTTCAAGAATATCTAACGCTATACTCCTTAAGCCGCCCGCTGTTAGTGCCATCACTCACCCCCATCCATAGCCTGTTGCGCTTTCTCAATTATCGGAACCACCACCTTGTAACGCCTGTCAGATACGCAAATCCTTCTCAATAAGTCCAATGCGTCGTTCCCCTTTATTTTATGATGCAATAGGCGAAATATCGTTGTCTGGCTTACGCCAATAGTCGTTGCGATGATTCTCTGCGATGAACATGGGAATCTGTACATTGCCCTGCGCATATCAAACACCGCTGTCCTTATTAGTTTCGATGCCTTGATATCGCTGCTCTTTGGAGCTGGTTTAAGCTTAACACCCCTCTCAGCAAACATGCCTTTGATGTTGCCGCATATCACTTTAGCTGCTTTGGTTGTCATCTTCCGCCACCAGATTGTTTTTAAAATACTTCATTTTACAAGTCCCCTTTCCGTCTTTAAAAGTAGTGACAAACTCGTAATCCCCATTTATAATATCAATAATCATTTCCACGCCATCTTTTACTCCTGCATAATACGCACGATTCAAATCAAACTCTTTGATTGTCATTTGTCCTCCATCATCATTAGATCAATGTAGCCTTTTATCTTTTCAGGCAAATCCTTTCCGATATCAAAACTTCCTTTAAGACAAGGAAATCCTGACCACAATATTCTTTTAGATGGAGGACAAATCATTATAAGCTCTTTATTTGTATCTGATGGTTCTTCAAAAATTCTCGTTACTTTAATCCCCACCCACCCATTAAGATTTATAAACCTATTCGTGTACACGTGTTTATTATGATTAAGAACTTGTGACAGCAACAATTCAGAATTGTCAAAGGTTATTGTGTTATGATACTGGCTATTTCTCATATAGTCTAAATAATACTCCGCTAATGGTTTTTCTAATGACATTTTACATTCCTATCAATTTGCACAGATAAATACCCACTCCGTGAAATAAATGCTTAATAACTAGACCCGCAGGTATCCCTATTAACAGTGCTATGGTGAATATAATATTGGTTTGCGTAAATACTTTTTTCATAATACCTTCCTATTGTATAAATTTATCTCTGTTTGCACCGCTAAATTTTTTTACGTACGATTCCCTATCAACGATGCATAAATTCTCACAATCAGATACAAAGGTAAGAATTTCCTTTAGCGCATCGTCACTATTAATTTTTTTAAACAACTCATCAGTAAGTCCAATTATTTTAACTTCTTTAGCGCTATCCGTTTTAAAAATTAACATGGCATAATTAAACCCATTTGAAAATAAATTTTCAATGCATATCTGAACGTTACGCATTTCCATTATCACAGCCCCTACTTTTTTCAATACCCATAGCGTATTCTCGCTCTTCAAGATGAGCTTTAATATATAGGGTTTTAAATAAACCAGCTATCTCATCTTTATTAAAGTCTTTAATTTTTTCATTATTTAATAGAGTTTCAAATACCTGAGTAATAGTGTGCCTTTTTATGAGCCCAGTTTCTTCTGGATAATCCTTCATTAACTTATTAGTACGTTCTAAAAATTTCATTCATTTTCCCCTATTTAAGTCTAGCTGCTTCCAAGATTGGTAAGTTAGCTTCGGTAGGTACATAAATAACTTGATTCTTTTCGTTAGCAAGATTTTGTATCCAAAGATAACGTAAATATGATTCATTGTTATTTAAAGAATCACCAATGATTTTATTAGCTGCTGCTACTCCTTTTGCCCGTTCAACTTCGGCTCTAGCTAGTAATACCGCTGATTCTTCTTTAGCTTTTGCTTCCCGTACAGCAATCTGCCTATCCCAATCGGCACGTGCTAATGATGCTTGTCCAGCTTTAGCCTGTGACCATACACTATATTTTGATGACATGGCTGCTATGCCAAAACCACCGCCAATAAGTATACCAAGCCCTAATATCCCTATTGAAACTACAGCCACTATAGACTGTATAAATTCTTTACGATCTTTATCCATCATAATCCCCCGTCAAATTTAAAAACAAAAAGCCGCTCCAGTATCCAAACAATTACGAGTTAAGGATACCGGACTTGATGCTTTTATCACATACGACCCATAGGTTGATACAGAATTAAAAGTTAACATCCAACTCAACTCGTAGCTTATTGGAAACTTAAAAGGGTCTACACAACCTACAAACAAAGTATAATATCGGGATTGGCGTATGTCAACACCTAATTTAAAATAAAACGATTTATTTAGTTAAGCCGCTTCTAAACTAATACCCTCAATGAACGGCTCCGCAACGCATCGACAACGGATAGGCTGCCCAGGTATGCCAATATCCGGCGGTGCACTCCAAAAGAACACTTCACCATCTAACGCCGCATGTGCCGGTCTTACCGCTTCATCCTCGACAGTGCGCCAAATGAATTTTTTAACGCCAACCTGAGCTTGACGTATACTAGCCAATGCACCAATCGTCTTGCCAGTTTGATCAACAGCAATCAATTTAGCTCGTGAGTTAGATACGCTGAATTTTTGCGTGAGCATCTTAAGTATCTTTTGCTGGTCAAATCCATCAGTGAACAATATTTTTGAGTATTCTTCGTTAACTTGTTCATGAAGATCGGATGGGATGGACTTTATCAAACTGATATTATTAGTGATTATTGTGTTTAAGTCCCCCTGAGTCTCTTGGTTTTTCAACAGCGGGATTACATCCATGCCAAACAGTTGTTGAAACTGCGTCTTCATTTTCTTTTCTTGCCAAGCCGACAGGTTGTTTATGTAGTTCGTTGATAGCGGGTCGCTTTTCTCATCAACGCTATCTAGATACTCTGGATCGTTAAATGATTGATCTATGGCAGTTTGCCAGAACTCAGCCGTCTCTATTGATTGTGCCAGTCGCTTAGTAAGGGCACTTTGAAGCGGCTCTAATGTAATCTTCTTGATGCCAGCATGGTATTGCTCGGTTTGCTTTTTTGTGTGCCGAATCTGAGTAGCCATTAAACCTCACCAGATTCCTCAAAATCCTCACCTGTTCCTTCATCTGGCGGATTAGGCTGCGATCCGATCTCTGTTTGTGCTTTCTCAACGGCTGACGTGAAATCGAAATCCTGAGGTTCCAATGTGCCAATAATCGCATCACCATCTAGCATCGCGCGTGATTCATCTGTCGTCATGATCCCAGCTTGAACACCCTCGACGCTCACTTGCATTTTCTTAACCGCAATATCAGCCTGTTCACTTTCACTTAAATCAACGAGCGATGGGAACTCAAACGTAAAGTCCCTGTTAAAGCCCCCAGTCCGTGTCATGATGTCATCAATTCGTTGGTATGCTGGGTCTAACTTATTAACTTGCATAGCTGCTACGTTAAGAGCATTAACTTTAATATCACTATCGCCCGTTGCATTCATGCCAAGCGGTGATTTGCCCAAAAATATTACCTGCGGTATGCCCGACGCTGATGCCAATCGTGCTGCAAACCTGTCCAGAATTTCCGGCAGCCCGGTAAAATTCACCGCTAAGCGATCAAACTGATCAGTAGTATCCATATACACGGTATTATAAACTGACTTGAACACGTTAAGCGTATTCGCAAACTCTTCTAGCGAGGCTGAATCAATGGGTCTGTTGGCGCCCAGCGTCTCTTTCAATCCATCGAAGCGAATAACCGGAATACTAGCCTCTTCAATTAACTGACTAACCCCATTGGCACCTTGTGCATCTTGATAAATTGATTGCAGCACGCCCACCAGCTCTGACACACCATAGTCCACATTGTATGATGTCCAGCCATTTGACGTGAGTGGCACCTTACCATCGAATCTCAACATGCGACTAGCGTGTATGTCAAATCCGCCGCCATAGAAAGGGCTTACATGATACATGGATGGCTTCTGAAAATTCTTGCTAACTAAACGGTATTCACGATCATAAACCGAAGTAGAGAACCTATCGAAGACTAGGATATTCAAGAGGTCGCCCTCTCGCAATAAATTTATGTCAAGCGGCTCTGTCAGCGGGGCTTCTTTTGTAACGAATACTAAAAACGCCGTACCATACAGCCTACCGGATTTCATCGCGTTCGCTAAAAGAAGGTTGAGGTTAAATGAGTCTAGATACTTTTCATAGGCTTCCAGCTCTTTCTCATTAACACCCTCAAACACACGCGCGCGTACAAACATCATATCGACAGGCATTTCTATATAGCGTTCTGCTGCCCAAGACTCATTATTTATCACTTCAAGTTCTGTTTGAGCCGTGAATTGTGTGGGCGTGAAAAAGGACTGGCGGGACTTATCATTCGGCGTGCCAAGGCCTGACGCTGGATTGATGAGGCCACCCCGGTTTATACCACCGAAGGTTTGAAAGGCACCACTATGCGTATCTTTTATCTTGGCAGCATGCCTTGGCTTACTCGGTGATGGTTTTGAAGTCTTACGGGCTTTTAGCGTCGTTTTCTTAACGGCCTTCCTTTTGATATTACGCCCAGTTGACTTTTTTTTAGCCGCCATGCTGATTACCCTAATTTAAAAAATGGTCAATCATCGAGTATATCCGGTGGCCTCATTCAACACAAGTTGCTTGAACGTACTGCATTTAGCTGCTATGCTTACCCCATATGATCTTCTCTGTCTAACGGGCTGGCAACACACTTGTTACGCCCGTTTTTTTTATTCTAATAAGCAACTAACCCCTTCTTTATATCCAGTGCATAGCTCATCATTAACGCATCAGCGATGTTAGGTGAAGGGCATCCCTCCGGTGCTTTTATTACGATGATCTTATCTCGCCTATCACGCTCATATTCGATCTGATTGATCTCTTGCAACAGCTTCTCAGGAATGCGCTCAGGTAAAAACAAGCAACGATCTAAGTTAACCTTAGCCCCAGCCAATGCTCGCTTAGTGTTGGCAACACGTAACCGTAGATTCCAATAGCCTTGTGCATTGGCACGGCTAAAAAATTCAGCGTTTGTCACTTTATGGGCATAAACCCGATCTTTTCCTTGCACTTTGCCACCAAAAAGGAAGGGTTCTGCAAAAAATGGCAACTTTTTGTTCTTAGCCGCTCTGATAAATTCAGTCTTAATACCAGCGCCGACACCGGTCACATCATAATGACAGCGTGCCAATGGATAATCGTAAGCAATTGGTATGATGGTTGATGCTATTTCGTATGCATCCTTGTCGTTAGTCTCTGACGCTCGTAAGACATTGCTACCATGTCGAATGACAAAAGCTGGCCTGTCGGCACCACCATCTGCTACATCAAGCCCCATGTAACAGAACCTCTCACGAGGTACATAATTTAGTTTCTTGGCAGCTCCGACACATGCACGAATATCGTTGTAAGATATCAGCGTGCGAGCAACATTGGCCTGTCGATAGCCACCCAGCCACACATTTGGGTAATCCTCCGGCAAGTTCTCTTCACAGCTATTTCGATCGATCTCGAGGGACTTGGGGAAAAAGGGGTTGTCAGAGTAATTAACATGATCTAGCAATGCTATCGATTTATTGGCATTAAAATATTTTTCAATATAATCAGTAGGATACCTCGGGTTCCACGTCGCCGCTATCTCCGAATCATCCTCGCGAATAGTTGGCGTAAGTAGCTTAATACTCTCTTCACTAACCGATTCAGCTTGTTCAATCCAGACATACTTCACCCCCTCCAATGACAATATTTTTTCCACATTAGTGTGCAGCCCGTGGAACAAAAAATCACTACCCGTAATCTTGCACTTTACACGATCAAACAAAAAACTAAACGCACTGGCCATGCCTATCTTTTCAGCCGCTTTTCTTATCGATGCATAGTTACTGTCTTTGATACTCTTTTGAATTTCACGACAGCATAAAAACTTAGCCCGCTCTTGAAGTGCTAAGAGGATAAAGCGTTGTGCCATGCACGTCGTTTTCGCGCTGCCACGACCACCTTTCAATCCCTTTAGTCGATAAAATTTCTCATTGTACGGCTTAAAATAAGCCGGAAACTTTAGTCGCATTATCGCTTTATCAAGCACGATCTTTAACTTGTTGGTAACTCAACACACCATCACCGCGTGTGATTTTCACAAGCCTATCAACATCGGATGAATTAACATGTGAAATGTAACGATCAACAATTAACTGACAATACTTTTCAGATATCTCAATGGCATGACAAATAGCGCCTTCCATCTCACACGCAATCAATGTAGACCCCGACCCCGCAAACGGGTCAAACACCGTGTCAGGTTCGTGCGTTCTTATTGCTCTGATAGCCAGATCGACAGGCTTTTGTGTTGGATGATCATATTTTGAATCCCTGCTAACATCCCACACGTCGCTTTCAGTTGTTCCTTTATAGTCTCCCCAATAAGCACAAAACTCGTGTTGCCGACGATAGCCTTTGCCCATACCGAAGCGTTTTTTATTCCACACAATCAAGCTACGCGGCATACCCAATGCACTCAACAAATTTGGGTATGTCTTCCACTCACACCACACGAAAGCATGTTTAGCTCTTGCCTTAACTACCCTCAAGCTTTTATATAATTCTTTTGACTCCGCGGGTGTGTCACCATCAAACCCCTCAAATTTACCCGACCTTCCAGCGTATCCATCGAGGCCGTATGGCGGGTCTGTAAACAGCATATCAAATGCAACCGCGTGCTGCATTAAAGAATCACCGCACGTTAATGTATGCCTACCTAAGCTAATCACATCGTGTTTTTTGATGACAATCTTTGGAGGTTCCTCATTGGCCACATCAGCACAGAAAGCATCATCACGATCCAGCTCGTCATCATCAATCGGTAGATCATCAAAGCCCGTCAACTCTATATCAAAATCTGGATCAAGCTCATGAATCAATGCCAGCTCAGAGTCAACCATATCATCATCCCACGTGCTTCCCTCGGCAATCTTATTATCAGCCAGCATGTAGGCTTTTTTCTGAGCTTCTGATAAATGGCTCAATTTTATTGTTGGCACATCTTTAAGCGCAAGTTTACGTGCTGCCATCAATCGTCCATTTCCGGCTATCACCACGTCATCATCATCAATTAAAATTGGCACGTTAAAACCGAACTCTTTGATACTAGACGCGATTAAATCGATCTGATTATCAGAATGGATGCGTGCGTTGTTAACATAAAGTACCAGCGCATCAATACTTTTAGTCTCAATATTATTCATACATACTCTACCGTCACTTTCTGTTCACCATTGCTATCCGACGTGACATCAATGCGCTTGCCATAAACTTTTGGCTTGTTATGACACGTGTACCATTTTGTTGCATCCAAGATCGTTTTAGTCGCTTGAACAAGCACTTTATCTGCTTTGCCATTGATTGCTTTAGCCATTAAAGATTGGGCGTAATCCATTGCATTTTCTGCATAAATCTCTGCTGAAATTTCTTTGGCCTTAGAATATCGGTCACCCCAATCCTTGTCAGTAGTGATCCACCAGTGAATGGTTTTCTTCGATGGCATGTCATCCATCTGAGCAATCTTACGAACTGAGACACCCTCAGTTATTAGCTGGAGTACCTTTTTTTTAGCCTTTTTTGAGTATGGCTTATTGTCTCCGATTGCTCTGGCCACGTCGCCCACCACTCTTTTTAAGTTTCATCGTTATTTGAAGCTCACCTGTTGCGCTCTTACCATCTTTCACATCGATGCCAACTATGTCATCAAATGGCACATTGTTATTTACTATCTGATCATGCAGGAACGATAGCTTAACATATGCGTAATGCATAATATTATGCCGCACATCATTTTGCACGCGACAAAGCGTTGTCTTGTCAATGCCTGACTTCTTAGATAGTTCCGAGTAGCTTATCCCCCGATCATGCAGATCGCCTATCATTTTTTTCATGCCACGATATTTCATCCTGACAGTCTATCACAGAGATGGCTGTTGTCAATGACTCATTATAGCCTCCACAATTTATTCATCATTTCTACGTCCTCCACTTCCTCAAGTAACCGCTCGCGATCAGTATCACTCAGTGAAGCCATTTCATTGAGGTGCACCTCGGGCATTGTACTTGACGACAAACTAGTCTGATAGTGAACTTTAGCTGCTTCAAGACCGACATCAAAGCCACTTTGATAACCACGCAAATATTCATCACTACCAGCGTGCTTAAGTTCGGCTACCTCATGTTCTAAACAAGCTATTTTTTCACAGCATATCATATGTTCTACAGCTAGTCTGTGCACCTTTTTAACAAGTCTATGCGCTTTACTGTCCATTTTTATTACCCCATTTATTTAAGTCACTCTTGATAGCTCTCGATACGTCACCCAGCAAGCCTAAAAAATACCTCGGTACGTAATCACCCCCAAACATAAAAGAACCTCGACATTTTTCGGTGGGTTTTTTGCTAAAGTCACAAAAAGCATATGATACTTCACCGCATCCACTAAACAAAATAATTATTGACTTATTAGCGGGTCTGCACCAAATCATAGTGTCTCCATCAGGGTGTAAATCCACATAATACTCCTCGGTATTTAACGGCAGAATAAAGGACAACTCAAGAAACTGAGTAGCATAGTGAAGAGAGTCCTTATTTATATCATTCTCGGTTTTAGAATATTCTAGCATTTCCTTAAGGTCATTTTCTAAACTCATAGCTTACCTCCATGCCCACTTCAATATAAGCAACCAACAGGCGTATACAATAAAAATCAAAACAAGCATATTAAAATATTTGCCAATAAAATGAAGCAGCCCTGCATTACAGCTTACGTAAATCACTATTATTGACAATATAAAAGCTATAAGCCATAGAATCTTTTTAATTACCTTCATCACTCTCCACCCCGTTTGTAATCTGGGCAACCATCTTCTAAATACTGCATGAGATTTTTAGATATACCAGAGTCCGGACAACCATTCGCTACATAGGCCTTTAGTTTCTCATAGATATACTTTAATTGATGAAGATTCGACACCGTTATTTTAAATCTTTCTCCCCAACCAGTCCTAATCTCAATCTCATTAATGCATATTTTATGACTCATCATCTTTCACCCTCACATCATGTTTTCCAACCGACAATTCTTTTCCTAGCGTACAACATATATCAATTGGATGTTTCCTGTTGCCTAACTCAAAACACATATCATAAAAATAATCACGACATTCAAACAGTAAGTCACACAACACCTCGGCTTTAAAAGTTTTAACATTATACTTGTGCATTTCACCATCTGCATGTATTATCTCTATCGTGCTATAATCTTCTTCAATCATCTTTTGTATTCTCATCTATAGTTTTATTGTCAGCGTCATCGGGATCTCTTACCAGCATCCCACCCCTGCAGCATGATAAAGAAACTATCCATTTTGTCGGTTTACCATTAACATACATACCTGCCCCGCATTGAGAGCAGCTATAAAAACCTTTCTCTAGATTACATTCAAACATTCTAGCTTCCATCTTTCACCCCCAGATTTTCCTTCAATTCACACAAATATTTTCTAATACTGATCGATGCGTGACGAATAAGCTGCACCATATTATCTGTATCTATTTTATTGCCATTTGGATGATCGTGAAGAAAATCTAGCGTTATTGTTTTTCCAATAATATACTCAACATCATTCGATATCCCTTCGATCAAAGTTTCTGTTATGTCCTTGTCCATCGCTCCCTTAACAGACTTTTTACACTTAGAACAGACCGCTCTAGTACCATATAGAATAGATGCAGCGTTATTTAGACTACACGTACAAAAGTCATTCATCACCCCGCAATTCATTAAATAATTCCAGCATCTCTATATAAAGCTCATCCTTCTTTTTTGCTGCGTCATTCAATAAATCAAATTCAACATTGCACGGATGATTATCAGGTGCACTCTTTCGCCAAAGTTCATGCGTACTAACAGCAGTAAGACGCGTATGTCGATGCAGGTCGGCCATTTTTTTAAACGTATCAAGTTTCTTTTTCCGGTCTTGATACCTAAGGTTATCCCAACGCCTAACGGTTTTAGTATACAGATCATTAATTAAACTATACGTAGTGTTTAAATTATGCGCTGCCCGTGCAAACTCAGTAAGCAGTCTATCATCACTCATTTTTCACCTCTCAAAATAAAAATAAAAATAACATAACCTTAGTGTCGACTACTTCCGACAAGCTTTTCTTTAGCAGAACCGTACAAAAAATAAATGGGATTGAGCCTTTTAAAATTAGTCTCATGGTGCTTTATCACATTTCGCATGATACTTTCTTGTAGTTTACTTAAGCCCTCGAGATTGCTAATAACCTCTTTTGTAAAATCCTCTGGCCTTTCTTCAATAACACCAATAAGATCATCGGTAGATAAAAAATAGTCCTGTATTGATTCAACGAAATATTGAAATGCAATCGGATCATCATATTCGTCGTGTATTACAAATTTAATCCAATAGGCCTGTTGTTCATCAAATTTCCTTTTAACATCGCAGGTGTTAAAAATAGGATCGTTTTTACGAAGTCGCATCATAATATTCATAGTGATTCCCCTTTTAAATAAAATCCCTCACTATGCAGTACCTCCCGTACTTCACAAAGAGCGCTTCGCCCAAATTGCCAAATAGATAGCAAATCTTTTATGCTATTATTGCACAATTCTTGCACGGTTTTAATACCATCACGTTCTAAAACATTATTCGTGCGATTTGATAATCTCAGTTTTTGAATGGGGAAATGTGCTGCTCTCACTTTTCCATTTATTATCCGCATAGCTCTGAGCAATCTATTATGCTCCTTACATAACACACGTATATCTTCATGTGTAAACTGATCAACGTGTTCAACACCCCTTATAAACTTATGCTCAGTAGACACATCAGCAATACGAAGTACATCCTCTAACACACCCTGCAATGTAGTATAATACATCATGTTAAATTCTCCTTGAATTAAATTAAATTAATCATTAAATCGATCAAAACCCGATTCAGTCTCATGATGTTTTATTACATCATGCAAAGCAACGCGGATAATTATTTTTATAGCCTCTATGTTAACCAGTACTTCTTGACTAAAATTACTGCGATTATGTTCAATCTCGTCTATTACACAGTCACCATCAACAAAAGAATCTTCTATCATGTCTAAGAATTGCCTAAAGTTTTCTTTATCATGATAATACTCATCACACACCTCATGTGACATCCAATAAGATTGTTGATCCTGTATTTTTTCTTTTACCTGTGCCAAGCTGATCAAGCCACCGGTTTTACTGTAAAAATGACTGCTAAATGTTTTCATATAATTCTCCTTGAATTAATAATTAAGAAACGTTATCGTTAACCGACATAATAACCCACGAATATCCAGCACACAGTTCCACAAATTCTTTTATGTTATACATTATGATAGCGGTGCTGGGGTGCCAAACAGGCTTTATTTCATTCCTCTGGGCTATACTAAGCTGATTAAATATTGAAAAGCACTCTTGCAAATCGGCTTTAATCCCAGTGCAATTTCCGCACAATATCAAACGAATATTATCACATGTACCCAGGTTCATATGCCGCCAAGTTCGACCTTTCAAACCACTTTTATCACCAACCAGTTTAATAAGGTTTAGCATTTAATTCTCCTTGAATTAAGTTAATAATAAGTTACAAGACTAGTATAGCAATACTGGTGGCGTACGTCAACACCTAGATGAAAATAAGCCGACTTAATTTTAATGCCTACGACTGCGCGGGTTAAAAAAAGTACTGATTCCTCAGGATACTAAAAAGACACTCTAAACTTGCACACGCGGGATAAGTTTTTAAACATATAAGTATATCAAGAACTTATAAAATTTGCTGGGTTACTTGGACAGAGTCTGGGTTATCAAAGTAAAGCTTTAATAACCCAGCATAAGTTATTGATGTTTTTATTATAACTACTTACTGGGTTACTTGGACATAGTAAATACATATATCATATGATATAACATATTGTGTGTACAAATAGTGTACAACACCGTTATCCTATCAGAAATTCATAGCGCGGGTAGGGTGGTTTTAACTGGCCAAGCAACCCAGAGAGCCTTTTACCCTTTAATATCATATACTTACGGTAGCCAATTAAAGCTTTACCTTGATAACCCAGACTCTGTCCAAGCAACCCAGCAAATTTACTCAAACAAAGGGATTTTAAGTGTTGACTTATGCCAACGTGCGTTTATACTAACAAAACTCATCAACAAGGAGCACTATGTTATGAACAAATCAAATTACGTACGTCGATCAAAGCTAGTTGAACTTGAGAACACGTTGTGGCTTGATAACCCGAATTTGAGTCCAACAGCCGTACGAGAAAAAGTGACTAACTTAGTTACACGCTACGGATACACACGTACTAAGATAGCCGTAGAGCAGGGCTACTTATTTTAACTGAGAGGATATCGCATGAAAGACGAATTAAATCATATACGCCTACTCACTGAGAGTGAAGCCAAAATAATTGACTGGATAAGAGAAGGGACAGACACTGAAAAGCAGCCGCCCACAAAAACTTGGGGCGCTTATAACGAAGAGTGTGGTTGGTATGGTAAACACGCTTATAAACAAGAAGCCCTTGATCCGATGTTTGAAAAAAACCCCCGAGAATGGTTCTTAATTAAAGTCTTAGCTGGCGGTAAAACCGAACATGAAATAAAATTTAGACTCGCTGACGTGGTAGGCGCGATGATGCCATGTTATGAATGCCAGTATAATACTGGCAGTCGAGAGACATACGCTATCGGCGGTGATGAGTTTAAACTTCTCTATGGCATAGCCTACGAGGAAACCGAGTGAAAGAACGAAATGACTAACGAAGAACTTATTGACCATCAAATTCAATATCAGAAGTTCTCAAAAAGAGCTAGAAATTTATTTAGGACTGATCCCGAGCTCTATAGGTATATTTTTAAGTGCGGGCAGCATAATGCACTATTGGGACAGAAACTTGGATTAAAATACAAGGAAACCGAGTGAAATTTCAGCACTACTTTAGATACTCTGATGATCGGACTCCCCCTCGGCGGTGGCAAAAAACAGCTAATGCCATTGCTGAGGCTCAATTAACAAGCACCCTTCGCAAGCTCGACCCCCATGCACCCCTTGGCATTGCGCTACAATCTGATGAACTCGTCGTTGACATTGACCCTAGGAATGGTGGTGAGAGTAGTTTTAAGCGCCTTTGTGACACGCTATGCATAAACGACTGGGATAACTACCCTCTCGTGATAACGGGGCGTGCTGGCCGCCATTACTACTTCACAAAGAATCCTGCTATCAGGATCAGGACAAAGTTGAAGGCATACCCAGGCATCGAGTTTCTATCGAAAGGCTCAAACGTGGTTGCCGCGGGTAGTAAATTCAAGAACACCGACAAGTTTTACTCAAAAGCGGATCAAAAAAAGTACGGTGCATCACTCGGTGTGTATGATTATGACATGCTGAGTAAGAGCATAGAGAGCGCAACGCAAGCACCGGCATCGTTAATCAAGCTCATCACAAAAGTGATAAAGGAAAACACACAGCCCCCATCGAGTGCGTCACTGAGCGAAATAAAATGGGGGCTCGGTAAACTAGACCCGATCAATTTCCGTGATTATGAAGCGTGGCGCAATCTTATGTTCTCAGTTAAAGCGGCATCTGGTGGTCATAAAGTAGCCAAGGACTTATTTTTGAACTGGTGCGCAAAAGATGATCGATACAAAGATGATACTGACTCAGTAAGTAAACTTTGGGATGCAGCAAGTAGTGATCGATCAAGTGGCATCACTGAACGAACGTTTATTAAAATAATCAAAGACGGTGGCGCTAATATTAATGAGATGCTCATTTTGAGTGAGTCAATACATGAGCCAACCCGCGTGAAAACAAGCACTTCACCCGCAGTTGCGACTCTAATAAGCAACGCCATGTGGATAGATATTTATTTTATTGCAAAATGGAATTCTTTTTATCATTTGCCAACTCGAACAGAGATTAAAAAAGAAGCCTTCAATGTATTATTTCGAGAGGGTGATAACAAGTCTGCTGATAAATTCTTAGACAGCAGTGTAACACTTAAACGACGATCTGTCGGTTGTCATTACGAGCCCTACTATCCCGTCATGTACGACCTCGAAGGCGTACCATTTTTAAATCGTTGGACAGGTAACGTTATCAAAAAAACCAATACTGTATCAGAAGGGGACATTAGGCCATGGCTTGATCACATTGACTTTATGTTTAAAGACAACGCGGTTTATTCATCTTTGTATCATCAGTACTTGAGTGCGTTGTTTCAAAAAAAACGTCGTCGACTTAACTTCGCCTTAGTTATTTATTCAATACACGAAGGAATTGGTAAAACGACACCGTTGAAGCGTGTACTCGATCTAAGATTCAAATGGCATAACGTGGGTATACTATCAAACAGCGTGTTG
>JAZGGN010000033.1:0-4279 GCA_036480475.1 Gammaproteobacteria bacterium | reverse complement strand
CTGCAGCCATGATTGATGTGCTAAAAAACACAACAAACATAAATAAACTAAGTGATTTAATCATTTTCATACTTCAAATTCCTCTAAAGTAGTATTGTTACAATAATTGTCCGTTATTTAACCATGTGCCAAGTGCCAAGTGCCTGCTTAAAACCTTTGTTAAAGGTCAGCGCAACAGTCGCAATTTGCACTGATTTTGCGTATAAATGTTGATAAAATGAGGGGAAACAGCAAGATATGCTGTATTTGAGAGTTATCGCTAATTGCGATCTAGGGAGGTGTTCATTAAGCAATTTGGCATAAATTTCTTACGCCAATCCCCTAACAGTAGGAAACAAAGGTATAAAGCTTTTTAAAGATCTTAAACAGGCACTCGCCACCCAAAGCACTATACATTAGATAAATGGAGAAAACAACATATCAATCAAATGATATTTTTTTGGTTCAGTATGAATCTGAGTTGATAAATATGTAAAATAAACTCTACCGACTAGACAGCTCAGGCTATATCAAACACACAACTGCAAAAAAGCCTTCATTGCGGCTTCTGGATCATCGGCCCGTGTCACGGCAGAAATCACAGCAATGCCACCCACACCAGTTTGCAAAACATCCGCTGCATTTTTTAAATTGATACCGCCAATCGCCACCAGGGGATAAGATAATAACTGACACCAATGGTGTAGCTGAGTTAAACCTTGTGGTGGTTTTGCGATCTGCTTTGATCGTGTTTTAAAAACAGGACCAATGGCAATATAAGAAGGTTGAATAGCATAAGCGCGCGCCACTTGGGCGTGACCATGCGTACTCACGCCCAAACGTAAACCCGCTTTAGCGATCACCTCTAAATCAGCGCCGATTAAATCGTCTTGACCTAAGTGCACCCCATAGGCTTGTTCAGCAATGGCCAATTGCCAATCATCATTGATAAAAAGCTGCACATCATATCGTCTCGCCACAGCAATACTTTGTCTCACTTCTTGCAACAACGCCGCGCCGCTTTTATCTTTAATACGCAATTGGATCGTTCTCACCCCTTGCTGTAAACATCTTTCTACCCAAACCGCGCTGTCAACGAGAGGATACAAGCCAATAGGCTCTGCTAAGGCCGCAAAAGTCGCTGTCGGCCGATTGGCTGTAAATTCCGGCGTCAGCCAGGGTAAATCAACCTCCTGCTGTGGCCAGCCGCAATGACTGACGGGACCTGGACCTTGGCCTATTTGCTCAGCACAACGGATCCCTTGAGTCACATACATTTTTGCAAGCGTTAAGGCATCCTCTAAAACATAAGCACGCGCTAACACCGCAACAATGGCTGCCGACAAGGTACAGCCAGAACCATGGGTATTATCGTGTTGTTGTTTATGTTGGCTTAACCAGAATTGCCGATCGCCATCCGTCCAATAATCGTGGCAAAAATCACTTTGATGATGACCGCCTTTGATTAAAACGCTTTTAACACCAAAAGATAAAATTTCTCGCGCCGCACGGGTAATATCGCCTGGCGAATGCAATTCTCGTCCAAGCAAAGCCTGTGTTTCATCGCGATTTGGCGTTAATAAATCAACCCGAGGCAAAATCAATTGTTTAAAAACAGCTTGCGCTGATGGATCTAATAAGCAACGACCACTGCTTGACATCATCACCGGATCACACACCACAAAGCCAGCATAGCCACGCAAAAATTCAGCAACGCTTTGTATCACTTCACGATTGCCCAGCATTCCGATTTTAATGACCTGCGCAGGCAGATCATGCTGCAAGGCAGCAAGCTGGGCTTGCACACTTTCTGGCGAAACATATGCAATATGGTCGACCGTCACACTGTTTTGTGCGGTCACGGCCGTGACCACACTACAACCATGTACGGAAAAATCTTGAAATGTGGCGAGATCTGCTTGTATGCCCGCACCACCGCCACTGTCCGATCCTGCGATCGTCCACACGATGGGTTTCATGACACTTTCTCTTGATGCCAAAAAGGCGTATCCAATAAGGGGGTGCTTGCCTGTGCCATATCACGCTTGGGCATTAAGCCTGCTTGATACGCTTGTCGACTCGCCATCACCACTTGATTAAATGCCTTGGCCATCTGCGGGGGATCATTGGCCAACGCCACCGCACTGTCGAGCAAAATCCCATCAAAGCCTAATTCCATCGCTTGCGCTGCATGTGAAGGGGCACCGATCCCTGCATCGAGAATCAAATTAACCTCGGGCAAACGCTCGCGAATGGTTCTCTGTGCATAAAGATTTAAGATCCCTTGTCCAGAACCAATGGGCGAACCCCACGGCATTAACGTTTTACAGCCAATATCGACCAAACGCTGGCATAAAACCAAATCATCGGTACAGTAGGGAAAAACTTCAAAGCCCTCTGCCAGTAAAATTCCCGCCGCCTCAACCACGCCAAAGGGATCCGGTTGCAACAAATAATCATCGCCAATGACTTCTAACTTGATCCAATTCGTTTTAAATAATTCTCTCGCCATATGTGCCATCGTCACCGCTTCTTTGGCGGTACGACAACCGGCCGTATTTGGTAACACATGACAACCCAAATCGCTGATTGCCTGCCAAAAACCAGCACCGGCATTTTTTTCAGGGGCCTGCCGACGCAAAGAGACGGTGATGATATCGACCTCAGCCGTAATAATCGCTTGTCGTAAAATATCGAGCGAAGGATAAAGGGCAGTGCCTAAAATCAAGCGGCTGTTAACTGTGCGATCTGCAATTTTCCACATAATCTTTCAACCACCCTGCATCGGCGCAATGACCACAATGTCATGGCCCGCCTGCAACATCGTCTCATCATATTTTGCCTGCGGTACCACCTGACCATCAATTGCTACTGCAACCATGCCTTCGCCATAACCCCAAAGCACCAATGCCTGTTGCAGAGAGGATGGTTGTTCGATTTCTTTACGCTCACTATTCAGAGTGACTTTTATCATTTTGATCGCTCCTAATCCTAGAAATTGATACTGCCCCAAATACCCCCTATTATCAAGCATACTCAGAATAACTTAGATCAGTGTCAGTATCAGAAAAACATATAGACATCTAATTCATTGATTAAAAACAAATAATTACTTCACTAGACAAATAGATGTATATAGTTTATAGTTTACTGTAAACTATAAACTGTAAACCATGAAAACGACAACGAATCAACAAATATACCAATTTATTAAGGCAAACGGCCCTGTTGGGCCATCCAAAATCGCCTATCAAATCCCCATTAGCACCCAAATGGTCCACCGGCACTTAAAATCCCTATTGCTCTCAGGGCATATTAAAAAAATGGGGCATCCACCTAAAGTATTGTACATTGCAGTAGAAAGCGTTGATCAATATGAATTTCCTAGTCTACCTATAGATGATCAAAAATACATCGAAGAAAACTATTTGACCGTCAAACCCAATGGCGAAATACTTAATGGCCTTGCTGGATTTCAGTGGTGGGCGCTTAAGACAAAGCAACACAAAAATTTTCGTGCATTGGCACACGAATATACGACAAACCATGCAAGTTTTAAAAATAAATATCGCAATGAATTTGAGCTTATTGAAGCGACTTTCAAAATCAAGGAAACATTTGGGGAATGCTTCTTAGATCATCTTTTCTATCAAGAATTTTATAGCCTGCCAAAATTTGGTAAGACTAAAGCTGGACAAATGGTTTCTCTAGGGAAAAGTGGGCAAGATATTAACTCCATCCAGCAACTCGCAGAAATGTCTAAAGGATCCATATTGAGAATTATCAAACATTATAAAATTGATGGCGTCATATTCACACCTCATTCTATTCCTCGTAAAATAGCATTTCTTAAAGAATTTAAACGATTTTTATCTCTATCCATTCCCTGTACAGAACTGACAAAAATATTTGCTGACAATATCCCAGTTGCACAAAAATCACTCTCAAAACTGTCCGAACGTATTGAAAATGCAGGTCGTACGATTTTTACACGTGAAGAAAACAAACCATTTAAGCGGATCTTAGTGATTGACGATGCGGTTGGATCTGGCGCAACCATGAATGCCATTGCAGAGAAATTAAAAAGGCAATCAAATACAAGCTTCGTATGTGGGTTTGCAGTGACAGGTAGCTTGAAAGGCTTTGAAGTGATTAAGGAAATATAAAAATAATCGCTCACCCCTCCAGTAAAAAAACAAAAAAAAGTAATTGCTCACCTCTGTATTCGTATTCGTCATTACCCGGCTTGACCGGGTAATCCGCTTACATCAGAATTCGGCGTCTCTAAAAGCAGGTGATA
>JAZGGN010000032.1:0-3025 GCA_036480475.1 Gammaproteobacteria bacterium | reverse complement strand
CTTTAGGATCAATGGCTAACCAAGGCTGACGCGCAGCTGATAGAATATTAAAATGATGTAAGTCACCGTGCAGCAAAACCGGCTCACTCATAGATTGATGTAATTCCTCTGATATTTTGCGAGCGCGATCTATCAAGGATGGTGACACTATGGATGAAGCATTGATCGGCTGAGCAAGCCATTCAAACCATTGCTGTGTGCTTGGAAAATCTTGATGATTGTCGAGTCGCCACAGTTTTTGCATCACCTCTGCGGCGATACACGTTGCCTCACTGTCACTTTCCAGTGTCGCTAAGGTTTCTCCCGGCATTAATTTCTCCAGTAATAAAATGCCTTTTATTTTATCTGCATGCAATAGATCAACCATGCCCGGGCCAGACATAAGTTCGAGCGCCTTAATTTCATGGCTAAGTTCTGCCACAGACACGACCGCTTTAATAATTATTTCAGTACCATCCGATTGAATGGCATTGGCAACAAAACCGTAAGATAAATGCCTTAACTGAGCACCAATTTTTAAATCTAAGCGCTGTTCACAGTCTGACAGCAAAGCTGGCAATGAATATAACCATTCTTTTCCAAGATCACCAAAAGCACCGATAATTTTGTGATGGAACGATTCAGGGAGAGTTGAAATATTCGTATTGTTCATGTGGGGTTATCAAATTTAACCTGGAAAAAGCAGTTAAGCGAGAATCACTACAGCCCGTTAAAAATAATCCAACCAAAGTGGTAATTTAATAAATTTATTGTAAATTTATTAAACAGATAGTCTATATTTTAAATATAGAGAGCTTAACTGTTGGATTGATATGAATATAAAACACCTAACGACGATTATCACCAAACAGCTTACTGTCGTCAACACAACAGTAAACCATGTTGTCTTGAGTTATGGGACGCATAATCCAATTCATATGCCAGCTGGACTCATGTACATGCATCCCATAGCGCTTAGATCCAACTTAAAAATTACAACCGTCGATTATGAAAGCGTACAAGTTCACTTTGCGCCCACTAAAAACGACAGCGTAAGATCTAAAGTTTTTAGTAGTGATGGGTCGCTTTATCTCGCAAACAATCACGATAATACATTGATTATTAGCCAATTATTAACTGGTGGTCAACGCTTTAGCGGTCATGAGCATCATTGTGTTGGTCGTCGCGTTAAAATCAGTATTGAAGATATACCCATCGACGCACAAACACTGGATAACTTAAAAAAACTCAACATGATTAATAAGCAAGATGGCCGTGATAATCAAGTCAGTTTATTCCCAGAGCAAGTTATCTCAATGACAAATAAAAACAATGTGCTTACCCTGCTGGATAAGCCAGGTGACAATATCGGTTTGTTACTCTCTGCAGCCATACGGAAAGTGACCTTCAACATCCCCGCATTTAATGTCTATGCAAACCCAGACAACACACTACTAGCCCTCCAGGATACAATTGCTAACACTAATGTAAATGTATAAACTTGCGCTGGGTATGAATCGACATCACCATGCCAAAGCCGGCCATTAAAATAACCATTGAAGTGCCGCCATAGCTAATCAACGGCAAAGGTAATCCCACCACGGGAAGCAAACCCATGACCATCCCCATATTAATGAAGACTGAAAGAAAAAAGATAAAACCAAAACTACTGGCAAACAAACGAGTGAATGTATCTTGTGCTTGACTCGCAATATAAAAAATTCGTGTTGATACCATGATAAAAAGTGTGATTAAAATAACACAGCCCAACAAACCAAATTCTTCACCTAACACCGCAAAAATAAAATCAGTCGCATCTTCAGGTAAAAAATTAAGTTGTGATTGCGTGCTATTCAACCAACCTTTGCCCGTCAACCCACCCGATCCGATGGCAATCTTAGATTGAATAATATGATAACCATTACCTAAGGGATCACTCTCTGGACGCAAAAAACTAAATAAGCGTTGGCGCTGATAGTCATGCATCGTCAACCACAACACAGGCAATGCTGCGATGATTAAGCTAAAGAATCCAAAAAATAGTCGCCAACTCACCCCAGCAAATAATAAGGTGCAAAATCCACTGAGTACTACCACAAGGGCGGTCCCTAGATCAGGCTGCAACATAATTAAAAGACCAGGAATGATAATCAGCAACCCTGCTGACAATAAACTACGCCAATCCGGTGGTAGGTGACGGTAACTGAAATAGGAAGCCAACATCATCGGTAGGACTAATTTCATAAATTCTGCTGGCTGAAAACGTAAAATTCCAAAATCCAGCCAGCGCTGAGCCCCCTTAGCAACACTGCCTAATACAAGTACCGTCGCAAGCAATAGCAACGCGCCAATATATAGTCGAGGGATCCACAAGCGATATTTTTGTATTGGGATCTGCGCACAAATCAACATGACCATCATTGCAATCCCAACACGGATCCCTTGGCGAACAATGATTTCACCATCCTGCCCACCCGCACTGTAAAGTAATAGCAGGCCCACTGTTAACAATACCATAACGAGCATCAGCAATAATGGATCAAGATGAAAACGCTGCCAAGTGCTCTTATAAGTGATGCTTTGTTGTCTGCGCCAGACTTCCTTATTGATCAAAGCCATTAAATTCATGAGTCAGTCACCTCTGAAGTGATGACACCACTCAAGTGGCGCTCCATATAAAGATCCATCACTTTACGCGCAACTTGTGGCGCTTTCTTATCATTCTCAACAACAACTGCAATGACAATTTCAGGGGCTTGTACCGGTGCAAAAGCGATGAACAAAGAATGATCCCGCAACATTTCCGGTAATTCCTCTTGCTCTTTCTTATCCCGCTGCTGCGTGCTCACCACTTGCGCTGTCCCTGTTTTAGCGGCAACCGGATAAGGTGAGTTACTGCCAAAACGCAAGCCCGTCCCTTCCAGATCAGTGGTCACCTCATCCATTGCATCATTAATTTTATCCCAAACACCAGGATCATCTAATTCGATATGACGGTCAGCAACAGGCGTATTCATAATCACCTCATCATTTGGCAACACTTGCT
>JAZGGN010000031.1:0-5119 GCA_036480475.1 Gammaproteobacteria bacterium | reverse complement strand
ACGTTGTAGCTTAACAATGGGCGTATTACCTATGGCCTGGCAAATATTATCAATGATCATGTTCTTTTAACCTCAAATCGGAGACAAATAACCCGCGTCATCTATACCCGTTACCCGCCAAAGAGGGTCATTTTGGCCTCCCATCTTGGCGGCACCTTTGAACAAAAACACGAAAAATCACTTGTCATTTAGCACACTAAAATTCGCGTTATTTTCCGTGTTTTTGTTCAAATCTACCCCCAATCTGGGCGCCAAAAGCAAATTTTTTCAAGGCGATAGGGTAACTCAACAAAAGTGCCCTCTTTGATGGGTAACGGGTATGAGACACATTTTACCCACAACTAGAAAAACAGTACACTCTAAATAGGAGATATCTATGCCAAAGATGAAACTAACTGCCAGTAAACGCTTAGTTGTTAAAATAGGTTCGGCACTACTGGTAGATGAAAGCAGTGGTCATATCCATCAGCAATGGCTGGCCAGTTTAATTGAAGATATTGCTCAATATGCAAGCCATGATCAGCAAGTGATCATCGTCTCCTCAGGATCAATCAATCTAGGACGAGGTTCTCTAGGCTTTAACCGCCTGCCGTTAAAGTTAGAAGAAAAACAAGCGGCGGCTGCCGCGGGCCAAATTCGTTTGGCACACATCTATCAAACCATGTTAGCTAAGCACCAACTCTGTGCAGCACAAATACTATTAACTCTGAGTGATAGTGAAGATCGTAAACGCTATATTAATGCAAAAAACACCTTAGAAACGCTATTAAAAGCCAAGGCAATTCCAATCATCAATGAAAATGATACCATCGCCACCACTGAAATTCGCTTTGGTGATAATGATCGCTTAGCGGCACGTATTGCACAAATGAGTGAGGCAGATACCTTAGTGTTGCTATCAGACATAGATGGTTTGTATGACAGTGACCCGCGCAAAAATGCACAAGCCCGCTTTATTCCCGAAGTCAAAGAAATAACAACAGATATTTTAAATATGGCAGGTGATACAAGCACGACTGTTGGCTCAGGCGGCATGATCACCAAACTAAAGGCCGCACAAATCGCGATGGGCTCAGGGTGTCGTATGGTTATTGCCAATGGCAAAGCACAACATCCGTTGAGCAACATTGATAAGGGTGAACGCTGTACTTGGTTTATACCCGCCCTTAGTCGTCATAAAGCGCGTAAAAATTGGATCCGCCACCATTTACAGCCACAGGGAAAAATTATCATTAATGATGGGGCAGTCACTGCCTTACAAAATGGCAAAAGCTTACTCGCAGCCGGGGCAACTGCAATTGAGGGTCATTTCCAAAAAGGTGAAGTTGTCTGTGTTTGTACCCAATCCAGTATGGAAATTGCTCGCGGTTTATGCAATTATTCGGCGGATGAGTCACAAAAAATCCTCGGCAAAAAAAGCGACGAGATTGAAGCAGCACTGGGCTATTTTGCGTCATCAGAATTGATTCATCGCAATAACCTTGTCTTACTTAATTGATTGGGACTATAGTCGTTATGAAAGAACTATTAACCACCTTAGGGCATACCGCTAAAGAATGCGCGCAAACTTTAGCGCAAGCCAGCAATATACAAAAAAATAAAGCCTTGCTGGCGATTGCCGTCACCCTTAATACACAGGCAAAAAGCATCCTCACTGCCAACCAAAAAGACATCACCATTGCACAAGAAAAAGGGCGTAATAACGCGTTCATTGATCGACTACGGCTCAGCGAAAAAAGCATCACTGCGATGACTAACGCCATTGATGAAGTGGTTAAACTTGACGATCCTGTCGGTAAAACCCTTGCACACTGGCAACGCCCCAATGGCCTGAAGATAGAAAAAATCAGCGTGCCTCTAGGAGTCATTGGGATTATTTTTGAATCCCGCCCCAATGTCACCGCAGATGCCGCGTGTCTATGTTTAAAATCAGGCAATGCCGCCATATTGCGCGCCGGATCAGAAAGTTTCCATTCAGCCAGTGTCATTATGAATTGTATCCAGCAAGGCTTGATCCAAGCCGATCTACCCAAAGGTTGCGTGCAACTCATCCCAACGCAAGATCGGCAAGCGGTAACAGAAATGCTACATTTAGATAAGTTCATTGATGTGATCATACCGCGCGGCGGAAAATCATTGATCCAACATGTCAGCCAAGAAAGTCGCATACCTGTGTTTAAGCATCTCGATGGGATCTGTCACACTTATATCCATAAAGAGGCGGATATTGATATGGCTAATGAGATTGTATTCAACGCTAAAATGCGTCGCCCAGGCATTTGCGGTGCCACTGAAACTCTGCTCATTGACACGTGTATTGTGAATTCACACTTGCCCAAAATCATTGATCAACTTATAGCTGCACAATGCGAAGTGCGCGGCGATGCGCTTGTAACAAGCCTTGATAAGCGGATCAAGCCAGCAATATCTGAGGATTGGGACAGTGAATACCTGGATAATATTATCAGCATTAAAACCGTCAATGATATTGATGAAGCCATTGCGCATATACAACAACACGGCTCACAACATACCGATGCGATTATCAGTAATGACAATAATGCCGCGGAAAAATTTTTCCGTTACATCGATAGTGCTATTGTTATGCACAATACTTCAACCCAATTTGCCGATGGCGGCGAATTTGGTTTAGGCGCCGAAATCGGCATTGCCACAGGAAAGCTTCACGCCCGTGGCCCAGTTGGCATCGAGCAATTGACAACTTATAAATATATCGTGCGGGGTGGTGGTCAAGTGCGAGCGCTTTGAGCATTCGAAGGAAAAAGAATTGGCTATCACTCAGTACCATTTGCGTAGGTTAGTCTGCGCCTTGCACCAACATCATCATCCGGGAGATCTACTGCCCCTGGCCTACTGCACCTGATCACTGTTCTAGTCTGTCCTGGGCTAGCAAAAAAACGCCCGGGACTAAGGAGAGCAGTATTCACATCGTTAATCGAGTGTACTGCTGTTTTTGTATGCGACGACTTAGCCCAAATGCAAAGACAGCAAAGGACTCCTTTAACACATCCCTCATTATCGCCATCCTCTGTTGGGGAAAACAAATCTGTACCATGAGCTGCAGAAAAGGATTCATCTAGATGCGCATTAGGAATGGCTATTACCAGTGTCTTCTCCTTATCCTTACGCAAGACAGTTATCTTTGATCCTTCTCTGTCACGGAACGATAAATCCACGACACTGTCTACCGGGAAACCATCGATTTCTCGAATGATATCACCCACTCTCAGGCCTGCGCGCGCTGCTGGTGAATCACGCTCAATCGATAATACTGGGAACGCACTTTCACCACCTATATTGTCTCCGCGAAATTTAAATCCAAGTAAACTAGTATGCTCAGTAGGATATGCACGAATAGACTCAGCGCTCATATTTTCTTCTTATAAAAAAATATTCATTAAAAATAGCAGGATAATTAACTTATTTTTCAACTTTGAACCAAATGATAAAGCTATTCATAAAAAAATGCAAAATTTTTATATGCGCTGTCTAAACCAAAGTGTTGCGCAATTTATCTCGGTCAAATCAAGGGAGATAGATCTGCCTACTACTGCTTTTTTTAGGATAAAAAATGGTGAATTTGGCTTAGGCACCGAAATCAGCATTGCCATAGGCAATGCTGCACACTCGCTGCCCGGTCAGCATCGAGCAATTAATAACTTATAAATATATTGTGCGCAATCATAGTCAAGTGCGGGAACCAGTGCCTTAGGACCCAACTAATCAGTGCCGCTTCCTTGTCTCAGTAATGGTGCCCCTGTCGCCTGCCCCTTTCTCAAATCAAGCGAAGTTCTAGCTGATATCGTTGCTTCTGGCCATGCTCGACGGCTTTTCCAAAAGGTACACAAACAGCAAGCATATTTCCTCCAACCCGTCATCTCATCATCATGAGTAGAGGACACATGTTGAGTGCTTGGAAGTCCAGATCCAGAATGAGGCATACTTTTCTCCTTATTAAGCAACACCTATTAAAAATAGTAGAATAATTAACTTATTCTCTCAAGTGTAGATCATATGATAAAATTATTTATGATAAAATGCAAAACTTTTATATAATGTCGCGTACTTACTCAAATAGCAGTATCAGGCTTTATACCCGTGATCTTTCAAACAGGGTATTTTGGCATCCCATCTTGAGGGGATCTTTGAACAAAAACACGAAAAATCACTTGTCATTTAGCACACTAAAATCCGCTTGATTTTTCGTGTTTTTATCCAAATCTACCCCCAATCTGGGCGTCACCTGTCCCGCCTAATTTGAGCGGGGAAAAGCTAAACTTCAGAGCTATTGGTAAATTTTACTTAAGTGCCCTGTTTGAAAGATCACAGGTATAGATATACTCTAAATTGCTCTTCTAACCGTTTCTTTGGTAGAATTAATACAAAGTAAATTAATAACGCGCCTCAATGCCCTTCTATAATCTTAGAAAAAGCATTCAAAGGGAATAAAAGGATAAATATGACATGACTAAACCAACACTCAAGCCACCCGCACTTTCTCCAGGAGATACCGTGATGTTATTCACCCCTGGGCACCAAACTAATACAAAGCAATTGCAATTTGCGATTGAAAGAATAGAATCCTTAGGATTGGAAGTGTTGGTACCAGATAGCGTTTTAGATCAATACGGATATTTCGCGGGTACGGCTGAGGCACGTGCCGATGAAATCCATAAGGGCTTTGCTGACCCCAAGGTAAAGGCATTAATCGCTGTGCGCGGTGGCTCTGGTAGCTCACTATTATTAAGCAAACTCGATTATGAATTGATCCGACGTCATCCTAAAATCATCATGGGCATGAGTGATGTTACGGCCTTACTCATTGCTATCAATGAGCAAACCGGCTTGACTACTTTTCATGGCCCGGTTGCTGGCCTGCCCTGGCCACGATTCACCAGCGACTATGTGAAAGCCGTCTTATTTGCCGGTGAAGCTGTCACCATGAAAAACCCGCCAGCCGATGAAGATGATTTAACTGCAACAAAAAACCGCGTGACTGTGATTAATGCAGGCACAACCACAGGCACGCTCATCGGAGGCAATGCAACGGTCTTATGCGCCATGATGGGTTCAAGTTATTTACCACAAAGTTGGCAGA
>JAZGGN010000030.1:0-6303 GCA_036480475.1 Gammaproteobacteria bacterium | reverse complement strand
CGCATGTAATAAAATGGTGTTCGCCCAACCTCGTCCTGCCCCTAACACATCGCCATAAGAAAAACCGCCACAAGCAACAAGACAGGAAAAATCTTGCAAACTGACTGCACCACTTAGAATATCACTCATATGTACATCAACCGCTGTCAAACCCACCGTATCAAAGGCTGCTGCCATTTCTATATGACCATTGATCCCTTGTTCGCGTAAGATTGCAACTTTGGCTTGATGTTTGGCAAATTTTATTTTTTTATCGATCTTAAAAGATAAATCCGAGTGTAAGCCACCGTCGTTCGTATCTAGTAGCGTATCATATTCTTGCTCAGCACATTGGGGATGATCACGCAGTTTGCACATTTGATAACTGGTTTGCGACCATAAGCGTTGCCAGACGATCCGCGTTTGCGCTAAGACTTCTTGCTGCTGATGTTGAAAAACAATGCGGTCGCTTTGGTTTAAAGTGCCAATGATATGCCAACAGGCATGCAAATCATGTTGCTCAAACAAGGCCAACACTTTTTCTAAATCCTGTTCTCGTACTTGTATAACCGCGCCTAATTCTTCATTAAATAAACTGGCTAACACGTCATCACCTAAAGGATCTAAATCAATGTTGATGCCCATATGACTGGCAAAAGCCATTTCACACACACAAGCGAATAACCCACCGTCAGAGCGATCATGATAAGCCAATAATAAATCCGCTTGGTTCAGCGCCTGGATTGCTGCAAAAAAATCTTTGACTCGCTCGGGTGACTCTACATCTGGCACTTGATCACCGAGTTGATTATAAACCTGCGCCAGACACGATCCGCCTAAACGTTTTTGGCTGTCACTTAAGTCGATTAAAATTAGACGGGTGTCGCCCCTATCCGTGCATAATAATGGCGTTAAGGTTTTGCGTATATCCGTCACTGGCGCATAGGCCGTAATAACCAAAGATAAAGGCGCCACCACGCGCTGTGGTTCGCCGTGTTGTTGCCATAGAGTTTGCATCGATAACGAATCTTTGCCCACGGGAATGGCAATTCCCAAGGCAGGACACAATTCCATTGCGATGGCTTGCACCGCATCAAATAACTTCGCGCCTTCATCTGAAAAATCCGCCGCCGCCATCCAATTGGCCGAACATTTTATTTGCTTGATACTTTCAATCGACGCTGCAGCAATATTGGTGATCGCTTCAGCAAGAGTCATTCGCGCAGCCGCCGCCGGATCGATCAAAGCGATCGGCACACGTTCACCCATCGCCATTGCTTCGCCGGCATACGTTGTAAAACCCGCCGCCGTCACGGCAACGTCTGCCACCGGCACTTGCCACGGACCGACCATTTGATCGCGTGCCACTAGACCACCCACACTGCGATCACCAATCGTGATTAAGAAGCATTTGTCGGCCACGACCGGAAAAGTTAAAATGCGCTGTGCTGCTTCTTGTAAATCAATATTATCAAATTGCAAAGGCAATAAAGCAGGATCATCACGTTGTACCTCACGCACCAGCTTGACGGCTGCTGGAAATATTAAATCATTACTGACATCAACCGCTCGACACTCAAAATAATCATCTTCCAGGATCAGTTTCTGTGCATCCGTTGCTTTCCCCACAATCGCATAGGGGCAGCGTTCACGTTGACAAAATTTTTCAAATATCGACAAATTTTCAGTATCGATCGCCAACACATAGCGTTCCTGTGCTTCATTACACCAAATGGCTAAGGGTGACATGCCTTGATCGGCATTAGGGATCGCACGTAAGTTAAATTTAGCGCCCATATCACTGTCATGCACTAATTCTGGCAGCGCATTCGATAAGCCCCCCGCCCCAACATCATGGATCGATACAATGGGATTGTCTTTCCCCAAAGCCCAGCATTGATCAATCACTTCTTGACAACGACGCTGCATTTCTGGATTGCTGCGTTGCACCGAAGCAAAATCAAGCTCAGTCTGACTTTGCCCAGAAGATAAGGAAGACGCAGCACCCCCTCCAAGTCCGATCTGCATGGCAGGGCCACCTAGAACGATCACTAAAGTCCCTTGTGAAAGTGTTTTCTTTTCAACATGGTCTGCGCGTATATTGCCTAAACCACCGGCAATCATGATGGGTTTATGATAACCACGCCAATGTTTTTGTGTTGAGGTTGTATTTTCTTGTTCAAACGTCCGAAAATAACCACACAAATTCGGTCGACCAAACTCATTATTGAATGACGCCGCACCGATGGGACCGGCCAGCATGATGTCCAGTGCTGAAGCAATATTATCAGGTTTGCCTACCGTCTGTTCCCACGGTTGAATGCCTTCAGGAATACGCAAATGTGACACTGAAAATCCGACCAAGCCCGCTTTTGATCGCGCCCCCCGACCCGTTGCCGCTTCATCGCGAATTTCTCCGCCAGATCCTGTGGCCGCCCCAGGGAAAGGCGCAATCGCGGTCGGATGATTATGCGTTTCTACTTTCATCACGATGTGATTTAATTCTTTATGCACACCATAAATATTCGTTGTCGGATCACTGAAAAATCGCTCACAGACGGTTCCCGTTATCACCGCCGCATTATCTTTGTATGCAGATAAAGTATTGTGTGGATGTTGCGCATGGGTATTTCGGATCATGGCAAACAAAGATTTATCCTGTGCTTCTCCATTGATCACCCAGGCGCTATTAAAAATTTTATGGCGACAATGTTCTGAATTGACTTGCGCAAACATCATTAACTCAACATCGGTTGGGTTACGCCCGAGTTGATTGAAATGCTCAATTAAGTAAACAATATCTGCCGAAGACAAAGCCAATCCCCATTGTTGGTTGGCCTCAACGAGCGCAGCTTCCCCCCGTTGTAAAATGTCAACGGTCATAAGTGGTGCCGGCTGTGCATGAGTAAATAAATGCTTAGCTTGCGCGATATCATCGATCAAAATTTCAGTCATGCGATCATGCAATAGCGGGCTAAGTTGCTTAATTTGTTCTTCATGCAATGGTTGATTATCTTCGAGTTGTAAACTGTAAACAATACCACGTTCGATGCGTTCTATCGCAGTAAAGCCACAATGCTGAGCAATATCGGTGGCTTTGGTTGACCAGGGAGAAATCGAGCCAAAGCGCGGTAGTGCCAATAAGGTGACTCCTGGCCTGAATGCTTCTTGCACGTCAGTTGCAGCAAGTAGCTTTATAAGGGCTTGCTGTTGTGCCGTTGATAGTGGCTGTTTCAGTGCCGCAAAATAAATAAAATGTGCTTGTAGGGCATCAATCGCCGGGTTTTGTGCACGCACATCTGCCAACAACTTTTGTAAACGAAAAGTTGAAAGTGCTGGCGTGCCTAAAAGGCGTAATAGGCGCGGATCATTTTCTGTACTCAGGTTACTCATGAAAGGACCTGTCTTTCGCTGCGATGAGCAAGCTATGGTAACATAACGGGTATGCAACACATACTTGATAATCAAAACAACCAGTTACAAAGCATTATCAGCAAATCAAAACGATTGGCGTGCCTTGATCAACAAGTCAAAAAGAACTTACTTGCTGATTTAGCACCACATTGCACGGTCGCCAATTTGCAAGCCGGTCATTTAGTGATTGCTGTTGATAGTGCCGTTTGGGCCACACATTTACGCTATCAAATCCCCGAATTACTACAAAAATTACGCACGGACGAGCAAGTACCACAACTCATTACCATTCGCTGTTATGTCAAACAAGCAGTCCCCGAAGCAAAAAAAAGAAGTCGTGAACCTTTAAAGCTTTCACAACAAAGTATCGATAATATCATCAGTACGGCAGGCTATGTGAAGGATGAAGCGTTGCAACAAGCTTTGCTTAGGCTAGCAAAGCAGAAGTGAAGTATCACGGGTATATACCCGCCAAATGCGTACTTTGACGGGTAATGGTATATCCGTTTGAAGATCTGCCAACGATCTCTGTCAAAGGGGAAAAACACGTGTTACACTGTTGTGTTATTGTTGGGTAGTTTTACTACGTAATTTATATTTACTGGAGTACACGGAATGTCCTAAGAAGTACGAAAAATAGGCTACTGTGATTTTTTTTGTCGTACGCCTCAGGGACGTGGTCTCATAGCAACGTCTTCGGGCGCTACCTCCCCGTGGATCGCCCTCTGTTGCGCAGTTCCGCCATCAACTCTTTGGCCCATCTCGGCTGTTCTCGCGTGTATAGGTCTAGGTTGCTGTTATACCGAATGTACCCGTAGCGAGAATTGTTGTTGCGGTTGTACCGATATTGATCCTGAGCAGCCGTTGGAAATGGGTTGCTGGCCGTGTCATTTGTGGACGCAACGAAATAATGATCCAGTAGCTTTGAAGAACAAAGCAGTGGGAATGAGGAGGGGAGCGAAATTACCAGGCCCCTGCCACACCCAACACAATAACTTACTACTTTTTCTAGGATTACGCGACTTCAGTCGCTGGATGTAAGTAGCTGATCGGCATCAGCGCTTTATCTTCAAAAGTGGTATATTCCCAAGCGCTTTTACGTGCCATGACTGCTTTTATTAATTGATGATTTAAGAAATGGCCTGATTTATAACCATTAAAAGCGCCGATTAAACTTGAACCCAGTAAATATAAATCGCCGACCGCATCGAGGATCTTATGTTTCACAAATTCATCGTCATAACGTAAGCCGCCCTGATTCATAATACGATAATCATCAATCACAATGGTATTATCCAAGCCAGCACCCAACGCTAAATTCTTACTGCGTAAAAACTCATAATCGGATAAATAACCAAAAGTGCGTGCGCGACTCACTTCTTTCACATAAGAACTGGTTGAGAAATTTAAAGTCGCTTGTTGTGGACTACTGCGAAACAGCGGGTGTTTAAAGTCGATTTCAAAAGAGATCTTATAGCCTTCAAAGGGTTCTAAACTTGCATATTTATCACCATCTTTGACGATGACTTTCTGTTTAATGCGGATAAATTTTTTCGGCTCGCCTTGTTCTTCGATCCCAACGGATTGCAATAAAAACACAAAGGGGGCTGCACTGCCATCCATGATCGGCATTTCACATGCTGTTAAATCAACATAAGCATTATCAATCCCTAAGCCAGCCAATGCAGACAATATATGCTCAACTGTATCAATACGTACATTATCTTGCGCCAAGCTGGTACATAATTGACTTTCAGCAACATGCTGCGAAAGGGCGGGGATATACACGGGGCTCTTTAGATCAACCCGACCGAATATAATGCCCGTATTGACAGGAGCTGGCCGTATCGTCAAATATACTTTTTTACCAGAGTGTACGCCAATGCCACTTGTACGTACGATTGCTTTGAGCGTCCTTTGTCTGATCATATCATCGCCTTTCAGTAAATGGGCGACATACTAACACAGTAGCCCGGCTATAGAAAGAAATATTTCCCTAATTCAGTACGTTAAGTATACTACAACTCATTTAACTGCAAAATAAATTCTGCAGCGCTTAGAGTTACGCTTCTTCTTGCTCCTGACGTCGGAGGAAGGCGGGGATATCCAAGTAATCCACATCCGCTTGCTTACGCATCACCGCTGGTTTTTCCAAGCGCCGATAATCCACCACAGCATCTTTTTTTAGATTATCCATCGCACCGCGCATCGGTCGTTTTATTTTACGCCCATCGTCTCCCAAACCGGTCACGATAATAGTAACGCGTAATTCATCACTCATTTCAGGATCAATCACGGTGCCTACAACCACAGTCGCATCATCAGAAATAAATCCTTTAACCACTTCGCCAACCTGTTCAAATTCGCCGATCGACATATCCATACCTGCGGTAATATTCACTAAAATGCCACGCGCACCAGATAAATTAACATCCTCAAGCAGAGGACTGGCAATCGCAGCTTCGGCAGCTTCGCGTGCGCGCTCTTCGCCACTGGCAGAACCTGTGCCCATCATAGCCATACCCATCTCAGACATAACAGTGCGCACATCCGCGAAATCAACGTTAATTAAGCCTGGACGAATGATCAGATCAGCAATACCACGCACCGCCCCTTGTAATACGTTGTTGGCTTCCTTAAAAGCATTGAGCAACGAAATGTTTTTGCCTAATACGCTGAGTAATTTATCATTTGGGATAGTGATCAGCGAATCTACATGCTGGGTTAATTGTTTAATGCCTTCTTCAGCAACACTGCCACGTTGTCGGCCCTCAAAGGTAAATGGTTTTGTGACGACAGCCACCGTTAAAATACCCATTTCTTTGGCAATTTGTGCCAGCACCGGCGCAGCCCCTGTACCTGTGCCACCCCCCATGCCCGCAGTAATAAATATCATATCGATGCCGCTGA
>JAZGGN010000029.1:0-2328 GCA_036480475.1 Gammaproteobacteria bacterium | reverse complement strand
TCAAGATAGAAATTTTAGTGCCTGATTTTCGCGGCAGGATGCAAGTCGCACTAGAAAAATTAGCGGAACAACCCGCGGACGTATTCAATCACAATATTGAAACCGCACCACGACTATACAAACAAGCGCGTCCCGGCTCAGATTTTGCTTGGTCACTCAAATTATTACAACAACATAAAGAACGCTTCCCTCAGATCCCAACCAAGTCTGGACTCATGCTTGGATTAGGTGAAACCATCGATGAAATCAAACAGGTTTTAAACGCTTTACGTGAGCATAATGTTGACAGAGTCACCTTGGGACAATATTTACAACCGAGTAAATACCATATGCCCGTATCACGCTACGTTACCCCACAAGAGTTTGATCAATTAGGTCAATACGCTGAAGAAATAGGTTTCAATCATGTTGCCAGTGGCCCGCTTGTACGATCTTCATATCATGCGGATAAGCAGGCGCAAGGAGAAAAAGTTAGCTAAGGAATGGTCATGACAAATAAACCAAGTTTATTATCGCAACAAACACTTATACTTAGCTTCATATTCACCACTGGTTTATATATCCTACTGGCCACTTATGTTAACTATCAAGACAATATTGTCTGGAACAATACCTTACAACAATATATACAAAACTATAACACCAACGCGCTCACACCTCTCCTAGCTACCATCACATGGATAGGAGACAAGCGCGTTCTGTTTGTATTACTTGCCGTTGTATTTTTATGGCTTATCTATTTAAGACATTGGCGCACAGCAATCTTGTGGCTAAGCAATGGTTTTATCTGCAGTGCATTAATTGCGATAAGCAAAATTACCATTAACATCACTCGACCTGAATTCTTAATAGAGCCTAGCACATTGGGTGCTTTCCCCAGCGGCCACACAGCCTTAAGTATTGCTGTATACGGCTTTTTGGCATTTTTGATTGCCCAGAAATTGAAACCACCACAGCGCTATATTATTTACATCGGGTTTGCTTTATTAATCAGCCTAATTATTGCTTCGCGCCTATTACTACATATGCACTGGTTGACAGATATATTAGGTGGGAGTGCCCTTGGTTTAGCTACTTTGCTGCTTAGCCTATTTCTTTATCAACGCCATTCACAATAATCACCCCAGCAAAAACAGTTGCAGGGGATAATATGCCCAGAATTGAATATAATTATTCTTTTATAAACTAAGTTACAAAATTTAGCTTCATTCCAGTAATAACGCCACTAAATTGCATAAAATATTTACAAGACGTATGAAAATATGGTAATATGTTGGCTATCGCAGTTAAAATTATGGAATGATTTACCCGATGAGAATAAAAATTACTATATTAGTCAGCATGTTACTGGCAATCAGTGCTTGCAGCACCGTCCCTTCTAAAAGCAACACGGCGGTTACTCCCAAAAAATTAACCACAAGCAATTGGGAGCAAGCAACAAAACAAGTGGTCAGACAATATGGCCAAGAAACTGCAAAAGACTTACAACCTTACTTCCAGCGCGCCAATATCGCTTACCCACCCAAAGAAATTGCTTTACTCACCTTTAAGAAGGAACAAAAGCTTGAATTGTGGGCGCAAGACAACATGAAAACATGGCGTATGATCCGCACTTATCCCTTCACAGCCAGCAGTGGCACACTCGGACCTAAATTAGCAGAAGGTGATTATCAAATTCCAGAAGGTATTTACAGGATTAATCATATCAATCCATTCAGTTCCTATCATTTATCAATGATGGTCGATTATCCCAATGAATTTGACCGCCAACAAGCACAAAAGGAAGGGCGCACTCAGCTCGGTGGTGAAGTATTCATTCATGGTAACGCACTGTCAGTCGGCTGTATCGCTCTCGGTGACAAAGCTGCTGGCGAATTATTTGTATTAGTTGATCAAGTCGGCAAGCACAATACCCAATTGATTATCGCACCCAATGATTTACGCAAAGACAAGCCAAAAACAAGCCTTAGAAATCAACCTGCCTGGGTCCCTGAGTTATACGCACAAATCAGTGAAGGCCTACAACCATTTGCAGTTTAGAAACAGCCAACGGCCACGACTAACGTTCGCCCACCTATATACCCGTGATCTTTCAAACAGGGCATTTTGGCATCCCATCTTGAGGGCACCTTTGAACAAAAACACGAAAAATCACTTGTCATTTAGAAATACTAAAATCCGCATGATTTTCAGTGTTTTTGTTCAAATCTACCCCCAAGCTGGGCGCTAAAAAGCTAAACTTAGAGCACTTAGTAAATTTTACTTGAGTGCCCACTTTGAAAGATCACGGGTATATACCCGTTATCCGTCAAAGTGGGCATTTCAGCA
>JAZGGN010000028.1:0-9529 GCA_036480475.1 Gammaproteobacteria bacterium | reverse complement strand
CTCCAGCGCATATCGTGTTAAAGCGTTGACAAATTCTGTGACTAAACCCTGGCCCTGATAGTCTGCATCAATCCAATAACCGATTTCATAGTATGCCTCAATGGGCACGCTTTCTTCATTATATCCTGAGGCGGCAATTATCTTTTTATCTGCCTTATGAATGACGACCATAGGGAAATTATCGCCCGTACGCGCGTGCCAAATATACACACCACGCTGAACAAAATCTTTTGTTGCGCTTAAACTTGGATCTTTAGCCCATGGCATCCAACGTTGTACAGAGGATAGTGATCGATGAAGCGCCTGGTTTAATTCAATTTCATCACCGGCTTGAATTGGTCGTATCATTAATCGCGGCGTTTCGATTTTTTCGAGGGTGTATATTTTCATGCAATTCAGCCTTCTCGAAGATCACGCAAAGACCAGCGTGGATCAACTTTAATGGCCAAACCTGTCCGCACACCGCGCTGCAAATAGCAACTGCCGGTATAGGCTACCATCGCACCGTTATCAGTACAAAATTCAGGTCGTGGATAAATCATTTTCACCGCCATTTCGCGTCCCAAATCAGTCAGGGCAACGCGCAGGGCTTGATTGGCACCGACACCACCAGCAACCACAAAGCGTTTCATCTCACTTTGGATCAAAGCACGACGACATTTAATCACTAAAGTATTCACTGCCGCCTGCTGAAAAGCATAAGCGATATCAGCACGGGTCTGCTCTTTTTTATCAGACTGATGCCATGCATTTGATACTGCTGTTTTCAAGCCACTAAAACTGAAGTCTAAACCTGGACGATCCGTCATCGGATGTGGAAAATCATAATGTCCGGCATTACCTTGTTCCGCCAATTTTGCCAGAGCAGGTCCACCAGGATAACCCAATCCAAGTAATTTGGCGGTTTTATCAAAGGCTTCGCCAGCGGCATCATCCAAAGTCTCACCCAAAACTTGATAATTGCCAACACAGATCACTTTAACAAGCATGGTATGGCCACCTGAAACCAAGAGTGCCAGATACGGAAAAGTTAAATTGTGCTGCGTTTCCAGCATCGGCGCCAGCAAATGGGCTTCATGATGATGCACGGCCACTGCTGGACACTGTAAACTCCAAGCCAAACTGCGAGCAAATGTGGCACCCACCAACAGGGCACCAATTAAACCCGGTCCGGCCGTATAAGCAATGCCCTCCAGATCTGAGTACTCACACTGAGCGGCCTTCAAAACCTGCGTCACCAAGGGGGTAATTTTACAAATATGATCACGAGACGCTAATTCTGGTACCACCCCGCCAAAATCAGCATGAATATCGACCTGACTAAACAAACGGTGTGCTAACAACCCCACCTCTGTGTCATATATAGCCACAGCCGTATCGTCACAAGACGTTTCAACCCCTAAAACACGCATATCATTTCTACACCGACTAAACTTTAACTAAGATAATGTGCCATAAAGCCAAAAATAACACTTGACGGCCTAATATGGAAAGCTTTAGAATCCATCACTGTTATCTAGTATAACCCCAGTTCGGGATAAGCGGCATGAAAGAAACCTACGTTTTACTAGTTAATCTATTTAAAAAATAGGTTTCTTGATTTAAGCGAGTCCAAAGGCCAAGATTGAGGCGGGAAGGCTAAAAAAAGAGGCATGTGCTCAATGTACATAACGATTTTTTTAGCCTTTTCAACGACAATATTGGCCTTTGGGCGACGCTTAAACAGGTCGCTTATCCCGAACTGGGGTTAATAAGTACCAGGAATATACATATGCCTACAATTCGTGTCAAAGACGGTGAAAATCCAGATTACGCATTGCGCCGTTTCAAACGTGCGTGTGAAAAATCAGGCATTATGACAGAATTACGTCGACGCGAATCTTATGAAAAACCCACCACAGAACGTAAACGCAAGCGCGCAGCTGCCGTAAAGCGTTGGCAAAAAAAACTACTGCGTGAAACCCCGATCCGACAACAAGACAGACAGCGCAAAAAAGAAACATCCTAATTGGGATAATCTCATGTCCTCAATAAAACAGCAACTTGCAGAAGATTTAAAGACCGCCATGCGCGGCAATGAAAAATCTCGCAGAGATGCCTTACGACTCATTATGGCTGCGATCAAACAGATTGAAGTTGATCAGAGGCAACCTATAGATGATCAAAAACTAATCGGCATTCTCAGTAAGTTAAAAAAGCAACGTCAAGAATCAATTGGCCACTTTCAACAAGCCAAACGTAACGATCTACTTGAAAAAGAGCAATTTGAGCTCGAAATTATTAACCATTATCTCCCTGAACAACTGCCAGCAGATGAGATTGAAAAGACCATCCAAGCCGCACTACAAGAAACCGCAGCAAGCGGCATAAGAGACATGGGAAAAGTGATGGCTATTCTGAATACCAAGCTACAGGGTCGTGCTGATATGGCTAAAGTAAGCGCTACGGTTAAAGCACACTTATCCAAGTAGTTAACAGCAGGCTACGGATTGTAGTTGGTATATTTATCTCAAAACTGAGATAAATATACCAGTCGTGAAATGTTGGTACCATCACTGCCGGAGGATTGATTGCTTAAATTGTGGACTGTAGGAATTAAATAACATGAGATGTATTTTAAGTGGCAATTATTTTTCACCCTAAGCCTGGGCTAATTTTATTATGTGATTTTTCTCAAGGCTTTAAAGCGCCTGAAATGGTAAAAAGTAAACGGCCAGTGATAGTGCTTACAGGCGCTATTCGAGGCAGGGCCAATTTAGTGACTGTTGTACCATTAAGTACGGTGGAGCCGACACCACCACAATGCCATCACTATAAAATTCCTAAACCGTCAATGCCTATGATTAAAAATTTTCAGCGTGGTGACAGTTGGGTAAAAGGCGATATGGTTTATACAATTGGGTTTCATCGACTTAATGCAATTCTTCTTGGTAAACGTGGTTCTGATGGGAAAAGAGAGTATTTCAAACACAGACTAGGTGGAGAGCAAATGAGGGAGATATATCGATGTATTCTCTATGGTTTAAATCTGGGGCATTTAGGGGAACACTTATAAGCGACGACCAGCGTAATTCTTTGATTTATAAGTGAAGTTTTAGATGTTGAAATTTATGCAAAAAGGTGTATAATTATAAATGTAACCTGCGCTGCCATAGGCATCAGGCATTCGAGACTACACAAAGGTCCGCCCAGTGTAGCCAGCCCAGTGAGGAGACGACAATCCACATTGGTGCTGAGTAATAAGGCTTCTTCGGAAGCCTTTGTCATTTATATGCCATATAAAACAAGCAACTAAGCATTTGCTCAATTTCTCAAATGAGTGTCTAAATCTCCAGGATGAAATTATCTAATTATGATGCAAACCTGGCAAAAATTATTTGCTATATTTTTACATTATACCTAACATAAACTTAGAAAAGGCAGTGGCAGAGAAACCTGTCCCGCTTAATTTGACCAGGGTAAATCGCATAAATCTTTGATTCATCTCTCTGTAACCGCTTTCCCCAGGTTTAAATGCCGAATTTAGATTTAATCTCAGCACTCAGCAAAAACAACACATGGCCTCATCCAAACTCATTCCAAGAGAGTTCATCAATGAACTACTCGCCCGCACCGACATCGTCAACCTGATCGATTCACACCTGCCAACCGCACTGGTTAAAAAAGGCAATAATTACATGTCTGTATGCCCTTTCCACGATGAAAAAACGCCCTCTTTCAGTGTCAGTGCCCACAAGCAATTTTATTACTGCTTTGGCTGTGGTGCCAAGGGGAATGCCATCTCATTTCTCCTCGAGCATGAAAGGCTGACCTTCCCTGAAGCCGTCAGCAAGCTAGCCAGCCAAGCCGGTTTAACCATGCCACAGCAAAGTCAGGGCAAACCAGCATTTGACAGTCATCGACAAACTGATCTGCATCACATTATGGATCAAGTGAACCAATATTATCAGCAACAATTGCGGCGCCATCCTCATGCTAAGCAAGCACAAAACTACCTACTACAAAGAGGCTTAAGCATCAATATTATCAAACAATACCAATTGGGTTATGCGCCTCCGGGTTGGAATAATTTATTACAACACCCTAAATTAAAAAAATATAAAAACGATTTAACAGCGAGCGGCGTGCTGGTTAAAAAAGAAAATGGCAATGTTTATGATCGCTATCGCAACCGCATTACATTCCCGATCCACGACCACCGTGGGCGCATTATTGGTTTTGGTGGACGCGTGATTGATAATAAAGAGTCGCCTAAATATTTAAACTCCCCAGAAACCGCACTGTTTCATAAGCGCAAAGAATTGTATGGCTTACATCTGGCTTTACAGGCAGATAGAAACTTAAATTCCGCCATACTTGTTGAAGGTTATATGGACGTTATTATGCTGGCACAATATGGCATCAATAATGCCATCGCGACACTGGGAACAACCACCAGTCAAGAACATCTCAAATTATTAAGCCGTTACTGTAAACACATTATCTTTTGCTTTGACGGTGACAATGCGGGTCAAAAAGCAGCTTGGCATGCGCTGGAAAACGCACTACCAATCCTAACGGATGATTTACAAATACAATTTATGTTTTTACCGCAAGGTGAAGATCCAGATAGCATGATTCGTAAAATCGGCAAAGATGCTTTTACAGCAAAAATAAACAGCGCACCAAAACTGCCCGAATTCATGTATACGCAATTAACTCGACAAGTTAACCTAAGCACAATGGATGGCAAATCCAAACTGGTTAAGCTAAGCACCCCCTTATTGAATAAAATATCTGCACCCACGCTACACCACTTAATGACGATGCAATTGAGCAAATTAGTACACATTGATATCGAAAACCTCAAACATTTGCTTAAGCAAAGTGGTGAAGCCATACCAAGCCAGCGTCCGCAAAACCATAAACGCTTACCTACCCTGTACTTAACGATTGCATTATTATTACAAAACCCACATTTAGCACAACATGCCATAAAAAATAAAGAATTAATCATGCTAGATGGCAAGGGGGGTAGGATTTTATTAAAATTACTTGATATACTGGAGCGTGCGCCTCAACTTACAACTGGGGCACTTGTAGAAGTGTGGAGAGATCAAGCAGAATTTGTACGCCTCAGCCAATTAGCAAGTTGGCAACATCACGTACCACTGGCCGGCATTGAGGCTGAATTCAGCGGGGCAATCACACGTTTAATAGAGCTTAGTCAGGCAGGTAAAATAAATAGACTTATATATCAAGCAGATACACAAGGTTTAACCGCAGAAGAGCGTCAATCACTCCAGCAGTTAATCAAAGAAAAACAAGCAATTAAATCGCATGAAGAAGTCGACTAAAGCTAGCATTAAGTCCCGATTGCGTATATAATTGACATTATTTATCATTATACTACATCCTGGACATCAATATGAATGAACAAGACCAACAGCAATCGCAGCTTAAGCGGATCATCAACCTGGGCAAAGAACAGGGCTACTTGACCTATGCGCAAATTAACGATGCATTACCTAATATCGTTGATACTGAGCACTTTGATGTCATCATTGGTACGCTGGAGAGCATGGGCATAAAAGTATACGAAACCCCGCCAGACGAAGGTGAATTATCGCTATTACTCAATTCTGAGGAAGGACCAGACGATGTTGAAGAAGCAGCTTCCGTACTTGCCTCTGTGGATAAAGAGACGGGTCGTACAACTGATCCGGTACGAATGTATATGCGCGAAATGGGTAATGTTGAGCTGCTTACTCGTGCCGGCGAAATTAGCATTGCACGGCGTATCGAAGAAGGGATCTGCGAAGTTTTGAACACACTCGCGCACTACCCTGCCACGGTTGAAAACATTCTACTGCAGTATCAAAAAATCGACACAGGCGAAGTTCGATTGAACGACTTAATTCTAGGCTTTGTAGAAGATGATGAAGTTCAGACAGAAGCGCAAAACAATAGAGAGAACAAGGAAAGAGAAGAAAAGCCAGAAGAAAAGTCAGCTGAGGCGACTGGAAGCAATGATGAAGATTATGAAGTAGACACTGGCCCTGATCCACAATTAACTAAAGAACACTTTGACAAACTGCAAAAACTTTATGATAAAGCGCTTGCTGCAATCGATAAACATGGTCGCAACCATAAAAAATCCAAAAAATTAGTTGAAGAAATGGCAGCTGTGTTCATGCAATTAAAATTACCAGCACGTCAAATTGAGCAATTGATTAAACAAGCTCGCTTACTATTAATACAGGTACGAGAACAAGAGCGCGCCGTTAGAAAAGCATGCATAGGTAAACTAAAGATTCCAAAAAAAGACTTCATTAAAATGTTTGTCAAAAATGAAGCCAATTTAGAATTCTCAACGGGACTTAGAACCTATTTGCAAAAACAAGATGATGATGAAGGCGATAGTGGCGGCAATGGTAGACTAAGTTTTCATGAAAATACGTTACTAAAAGTACAGCGGGCACAAAAAATATTAATTGCCCTTGAAGAAGAAGCCAGCCTCAGTATCGATGAAATTAAAAAACTCAACCGACAAATGTCCATTGGTGAAGCAAAAGCACGCCGCGCTAAAAAAGAAATGGTTGAAGCAAATTTGCGTCTCGTTATTTCAATTGCAAAAAAATACACAAACCGAGGCTTACAATTCCTTGATTTGATTCAGGAAGGCAACATTGGCTTAATGAAGGCCGTCGATAAATTCGAGTATCGGCGTGGTTATAAATTTTCTACTTATGCAACCTGGTGGATCCGTCAGGCGACTACCCGTTCTATTGCTGATCAGGCAAGAACCATTCGTATCCCGGTACATATGATTGAAACCATCAATAAACTAACCCGAGTTTCTAGGCAAATGCTGCAAGAAACCGGACAGGAGCCCACACCGGAAGAATTGGCAGAAAAAATGGATATGCCGGAAGAGAAAATACGTAAAGTATTGAAAATCGCTAAAGAGCCCATCTCAATGGAAACTCCAGTAGGTGATGACGAAGATTCACACTTGGGCGATTTTATTGAAGATGCCAACATGGCATCACCAATAGATAATGCCACGAATGAAGGCTTAAAAGAAGCAACGCTTGAAATTTTGCACACACTCACACCACGCGAAGCAAAAGTACTCTGTATGCGCTTTGGTATTGATATGAATACTGACCATACCTTAGAAGAGGTAGGTAAACAATTTGACGTCACACGTGAGCGTATTCGTCAAATTGAAGCGAAGGCATTACGCAAACTTCGCCATCCTAGCCGTTGGGAAAAGCTTCGCAGCTTCCTAGCAGATCTGGAAGATTAAATAATATAACGCACTACCACATGCCATTCTCTGGTATTGTAAGCCTGTGGATCCATCTTATCCCACACTAAAATTAGATAGACAATAATTATGAAACGCTTGTTTTTACTATGAAGGATCCTGTTGTATCGACAAAGAAATTATGGATGCAGCTAATACTTGTAATGGAGAGTAAATTCATGTTTACAACATTTCACAAGGCACTCGCTTGGTGACTTATGCGATCTCAGGTCCGCTAAACTCAAAAAAAATTGAAGCGAATGGTGCGCAGCACTTTCTGCAAATAATGCCCCTATCTTGCTTCACCTAAGCAACTTAAGCTTTGTTATAAAAAAGCTTATTTGCTGCGAGTAAACCGCATTTTTTTAACCGCGCTCAAGTCACTTATACTATGCAATTTTAGGCTCATTATTTAATAGTATGAGGCAGTAATACAAGTGCGATTAGTAAGATAAGTGGCATTAGTAAAATAAGTGCCATTAGTAATATCGCTGCCGCTGTCGCTGTCCTGGTGGTTCTCTTCATCCAAGAGTTCCATATGTGCTTTAAAAAGATGGGCAGTTGTTGCCGGAGATTGTCGTAAGCAAGGTACTTTACCGCGTTGCTCATCAAGCGCCCTCTGCAACGGGTGCAGCGGGCTATCCCCAGTAGAACTTACGATCATCTCATTCATTGCCTTTACCGTCTAACAATCATTAGTGGCCAAGCATAACTGGCCCATAATTTTCCTTGCTTTATCAAATGGACTAGTGAAAAAACAAGGTGATCTTCTCCGTGTTCTATCATTGACAAGCCCACTAATTTGTTCGATCAGGACGTAAAGAGGCGTACCATCCCAACTCTTTTTAAGTTCAGATACCCAGCCCTTATCAAGGTTACTTTTGAATTGGCTTATCTGCGCCGCAAAATCGTTATCGTCTTTTAAATTAGTGATCAACTGGATCTGTTCTTTTACAGATGCGCAGTCAAAATTAACATTTTCAGTAGTCATAGCTATAGTACCTCTATATTTTCTTACCGAAAGCATACCACAATATTATAAAAAATTAAACAAATAGTTTTAATTATTTATAATATGGTTGATATTTAATATTTCTTTCGGAAAGAAAATGACTGAATTGATCATGAGATAAAAGAGAGACCAAATCTATTGCTGAAGGCTATGGTCTTGCGAACTAGAACAGCCCTCTGACACCGAGGTACATCTACCTAAACACTGTGGCAAACTTGGGAAATATAAGCTCAAGAGCTCAAGTCTGGAGGGAGCCGCACAAAACTGAGCAACGATGTGATTTTATGAAAATTTTCTGTAATAATGCCGATATGCGCATGGGGGGGCATCAAATTTGTATTGCACAACCTAATTTGATCACAAAGCCCTCTGCACACCAACCTCTAATTCTAATAATTTATTGATTTTACTTGGGTTACTTTTCTCTTCTGTGGAGATTCGTCAGGGGTTGGTTGGCATATTATGACTTATTCACAAGCTTTGAATTTTTTGCCAAACAGCCTTTGGGCCTAGAAAAATCGGCTAACAGGACATTATAAGTCAGTATATGGTGTATCAGAGCATTTAACATTTATATCTTCAGAGAGGCGATCAATCAGTAAATTTATTCTACCTTCAATTTCTTTCTGATCTTTGCCTGGCCCTATAATTATTGTATTTATAGTCGGTAATAGGTTCAATTCCAAAGTAATATAACGCCGACCATCTTCGTCAAGATGCTCGTCAAACGGATTCGATCTGTTTTCATTTTTATTGTCTGGAACATTAATGATCCCAAATCTATATTCATCTTCTTCTTCAAATCCCTGATGTTTAATACGAGATAATGTGTTAAGTACTGATTTTGATATCTTAACACCTTCATCCTCTATATATCTTTTTGCCTCTTCAGGACCACGCATTAAACTGTTAAAGAAATTTTTTATCTCATTAAAATAAGGCTGTAAATGTTTAAACGTTTTATCTTGATATTTATTATAAATTACCATGTCGCCTATGTATGCAGCCCCCTTTCCTTTTAAAAAACAATCAAAATTATTCTCTAAAAGATCACCATCAAAAATAATAGCAATTCTGCTATTAGATTTTCCAGGCCCCTTCCACATGGATAATAGACCGTTTTCCATTATATATTTGCCATGTTGGGAATGTGTACAGAAAGAGGATATATAAGATTTCTCCATATACCTGCCATAAATAACTTTTTCTATAAAGTGGTCAATTCC